>JBBSHD010000244.1:0-4146 GCA_038253455.1 Terriglobales bacterium
CGTTGCCAATCTTGTTTTTTGAGGCCTCGACCAGGCCCAGGCGCAGGTCGTTGGGACCATATTCGATGCCGTAGTAATACTGCGAAATCTTGCCTTCGGGCGTAATCAGCATGATGGCGCTGGCGTGCGCAAATTGTTTCAGCTCCGGGTCCCACGCATAGCGGAAGCCTGTGGCCTGGGTGATGGCATCCACCGAGGCCTGGTCGCCGGTGAGAAAATGCCAGCCGTCTTCGGTGCCCGGCCGGTTATACCGGTTCAAATAGGTTCTCTTCTTGGCGGCAGCCATGGCCGGCGTTTCTTTCGGGTCAAAGCTGATGGCGACCACATCGAATTCCCGCCCGGCATTGAACCGCACCACGGTCAACGCGGTGGTGAGCCCGTTGAGCACCAGCGTGCACAGCATCGGGCACTGGTAATACACCATCGCCAGGATCACCGGACGCTTGCCGAAGTATTGACCCAGGCGCACATCGCGCCCCATCTCGTCGCGGAATTTCAGGTCGAGCGGCAACTGCTGGTTCAGGCGTTGATCGATGTCGACTTTCTGCAGGGCCTTCGGCCGCGTATCTTCGTAGCCATTGCCGATGGCCTGCGCGCTCGACGGGAGCGCCCACAGCGCGAGCACAGCCAGCACCGCCAAGGCTGTTGTGGCGCGGCCCCGAGCCCGGGATAATATGTTCCGCCGAAATTGAATGCCTGGTCTCATATCGACTACTGCGGTTTCTTAACTTCTGGAGCCGCCGCCTTCCCCGGCGTTTTCTTTCCCGCCGGTGAGGCCGTGCTTCCCTCTTTTGCCCGCTGTTCATCGGCGGTGGGCGATTTGCCCGCCGGCGCCGAACGCGGCTCATTCGAGTTGTGCCCTGCGAGGCCCGCCGGATTGGGCCGCGCTAAGGTGGAACCGGTTTGCGACTGCATCGCATCTTCCCCGCGGTTCTGCCCGCTGGTAACGCCTCCACCCGGCATCCTGGGCGGCACAGCGATCTTGCCCTGATCGGCAGCCATCGCCGGCATGGTCCCACCCAGCCCGCGCTGCGCCACCAGTTCCATTGCGCGATCGATGGGAATTCTCACCACGCCGCCATCTTTATCCACCCACGCGTAAGGATGCCCGTTGGTGAGCCCCAGTTTTTCATTTTCGTACGAGCGCAGCGCTTTCATGTCAGCCACATCGTCGTACTGCAGCCGCGGTTCGGGAAAGCTTCGCGTGATCTTGCGCAGCCGGTCCTGGGGATTGAACTTCTTGTCGTCAGCGTTGACCTTCACCATGGGATTGGGCGGCGGATCGGCCCGTTCGGCTTCGCGGTCGAACACCCGGTACAGTCCCCAGATTCCAAATTGCAAAATTGCTCCCACCACAACCAGCACGATGGCAAAGAAAATGATTGCGCGAAAATGGATGTCACGCCGCTCGTATCCGCCCGGCGAGTGCTCGGCCGGCTGGGGCACATGCTCGTCGAGATTCTGCCTACGCTCTGACATGCTCAGCCTCCAGCACTTCGGCCAGTTGAGGATCGTGCAACGGCAGCAGCGGCTGCTGCTTCAGGTTGCGGAAAAACCGGGCCAGCCAGAGCCCGCCGATGGCGACCGGCGCCGCCACGTCCATCCAGTCGGCGGAAAGATGGGCGCGCGAATCCTGAAAGTTCGGCGCAATCAGCCAGAATAAGTCGATGTAACGGGCCACCAGCAACATTACCGCCACCACCACCAGGGTCCGGGAGTGGCGCTTGATGTCGCGGGACAGCAATAACAGGAACGGCAGAACGAAATGAAACAGCAGCAGGATCAGCGCCACCGCCTGCCATCCTCCGCGCAGGCGCCGCAGGTACCACGGAATCTCATCCACCAGGTTGCCCGACCAGATGATCATGAACTGCGAGAACGAGAAATAAGTCCACAACATCACGAACGCCAGCATCATGGTGCCGAGGTCCTGATAAAACTGCGGCTTCATCACATCCTTCATGGGCTGGTGGCGCGCCAGGATGGTGGTGATCCCGATCACGAAGGCCAGGGCCGACAGCCCCTGCCCTCCCAGGATCAGAATTCCATAAATGGTTGAGGCCCACTGCGGATCCAGCGACATGACCCAATCGATCGAGGCAAAGGTGATCGTCATCCCGTAAAAAATCAGCCCACCGCCGCTCAATCCCTGGAAGCGCCCGCGAATTGTGCGCCGGACTTCGCGTGATTCTTCGCGGTCTTCCATCAGCGACCAGCGGTGCAGGGTATAGGCGATGGCGCTCCAGCCGGCAAAGTAAACCACCGCGCGCAATCCGAAGAAGGGCCAGTTAAGGTACAGGCGCTTGTGTTCCACGGCGTGCCGCAACGCTTCGTTGCCCTGCAACATTGCCTGGTTGGCCCACGGATAAAGTTGGCGAACACCCAGCAGCAGCGGCAGGAAAAACAGAGCCATCAACGGGATGTTGCGCGCCGCCGATTCCAGTTGCCGCCGGACGACCAATCCCCAGCGCCCGCCGGAAAGATGTTGCAGCATCAGGATGGCCATGCAGCCCAGGCTGATCCCCATCCAGAACATGAATCCCAGCAGGTAGGAGCGCAGGAATTGCGACGGATTCAGGAAGGCGCCCACTATGCACAGCACTGCCGCCACTACCCCGATGATCAGGGACCGTCTCTGGATCTTATCCACCACCTCCGGAGAGACGGCGAGATCTGCGGCCTGGGGAAATTCAAAGCTCATTGGGGGTTGGTCGATTTCTCCGCCGGTACATCGGACGAGTTTGGCCCTTCAGGATATTGTTTGCCGTCAATCGTGCGCGGCATCTCGTTGGGCGCGTACATCACCGCCGGATCGATGGCGTTACGGTTCTCTGCCGGAACATCTTCGATGCTGCCGTGCTGGCTCAACTGCAGCGCGCGGATGTAAGCCGCGATGGCCCACCGGTCGGTGGGATTGATCTGCGACGCGTAGTCGGGCATCGCGCCATAGCCGTTGGTCATCACGTCGAAGAAATGGCCCAGCACCGCCTGCCGCAGGCGATCATCATGCAACGACGGAGGCTGGCGATACCCGCGCTGTGCGATCATGCCGTTGCCGTCTCCCACCCGCGAGTGGCAGGGCGCGCAGTAAATGTTGTAGCGCTGCTGCCCGCGCTGCAGCACCTCCATGGTCACCGGGTAAGGCATGCGATCGCCATCCTGTTTGCCGTTCTTGCCGGTCACCAGGTAGGGGTCGCCGTTGTACTGGTCGCGCGCCACCGTGCCGTTGATGGGCAGCCGCGCCGAACGGTTGTCGCCGAAGAACGTGCTCTGCCGCAAGGGAATGTACTTGGGTTGCACGTGCATGTCCTGGCGGCAGCCCGATAAGGCCAGGCCGGCCAGCGACCCCAGCAGAAGCGCCCGTGTTGGCTTGCGGAAATTAATTGGGCACCTCCGAGATTTCCGCCGGACGCAGGCCTTCGAGAAACTGGTAGGTGCTGACGACATCAAACTTCTCGTCATCGGATTCAATGCACAGGAAGAATTTGTCGCGGCTGGCCATGGCGAACCCGGGCACGTTGAACAGCGGATGGTAGGGCATGGGCAGGCCGTTCAGCGCCAGCATTCCCAGCACCGCCGCCAGCGCGGCGCCCAGAATCGTAGTTTCAAATGTGACCGGAATAAAGTTGGGCCACGACTGGTAGGGCTTGCCCCCAATGTTCACCGGATAGGCGATCACCGAGACCCAGTATTGCAGCGCGTATCCGCCGATGCAGCCGAGGATTCCCCCGATCAACACCACCAGCGGCAGCCGGGTGTGGTGAAAGCCGATGGCATGGTCCAGTTCCTCGATGGGGAACGGGGAGTAGGCATCCATGCAGCGGTAGCCGGCGGAGTGCGCTTTTTGCGCGGCGTCCACCAGTTCCTGCGGCGAGTTGAACTCGGCGAGCAACCCGTAAATGGTAAAGCGCTTCATCAGTCTTTAACTTCCGCCTCAGGCAGCAACGTGCGCATTTCGAAAATAGAGATCATGGGCAGCACGCGCAGGAACAGGAACAGCAGCGCCACAAACAGGCCCATCGATCCGATGTAGGTTGAAATGTCCCACCGCGTCGGGTAGTACATTCCCCACGACGAAGGCAGGTAATCGCGGTGCAAGCTGGTGACCACGATTACGAACCGTTCCAGCCACATGCCCACGTTCAC
>JBBSHD010000245.1:0-4133 GCA_038253455.1 Terriglobales bacterium
ATGGGGTGTCCCGACTCATTCTTGGAAATGGTGGGATCGATGGTAGCGGTCTTGCCCTCGTTGCCGAATGCAGCGTAATGACCGGAGTGGTCGGTGGAACGATCGTTGGCATACACGACGTGGCATCCGGTGCAACCGCTGCCGCGGTAATCGCCCGGCTGCTCGTTGGTGCCGGGAAAGCTCAACAGCGGATCCAGCAGGCGCGTCTTCTGCAAGCCCAGGAAGACCGGGTCGGTGCGCAGCTCGGTGCCGAAACCGCGCGTGCTCAGCTTGGTTTCAGGATGACCGGGACCGTCGTCAGGCTTGGGAATACCGATCTCGCCCTTGGTCAGGCTGCCGCGCTCGAATACGCGCAGCACGTTGCCGGGCTGGGAAATTTCCCAGCGCTCCAGGGGATCGAGGAACGGCAGCACGCCCTTGTTCTTTGTCTCTTCGGCGGTGGGCGGGGGCCAGGTGCGCAGCCGCTGGGGCTTGCCATCGAGCCCATAGCTTTCGCCAAAATGCGGGTTCTTTTCAGGATACGCACCGTTGTTATAGAGGGCCGCGCCCCACAGCATGGCCCCATGGGTCATCATGCTGGTGCGCACCGCGCGCAGCTCCGGGGCATGACATCCTGAAGTGCCGCTGGTGCGATAGGCCACGCGCAGGTCTCCGGGATTGATGAACTGAATATATTCCGGGCTCTCGCTCAGCCAGCGGGTGTAGGAACGCACCGGGTTGGCGGAGGTCACAGCGTCTCGCTTGATGCGCGGCTGGGGATGGGCCCTGCGCTTGGCTTCTTCATAGGGCGCTGAAGTCATCGCTGTTCCCGCAGCGACGCTGACCGAAGGATTGCCGCCGTGGCAATCGACGCAGCCCAACTGGATGGAGCCGGTGGGATGCATGGTGGGGCTGTCAGTAGCGGTATGGCAGGTGAGACAGCCGGTGCTCTGCCGCGCCGCCTGCTCGCTGGTTTCGCCGCGCAGGATGGGCGCGGCATCGGGAGCGGCATTCTGCTGGGCGGCATGCGTGGTCGCGGTGACAGCCCAGAGAAAAATCAATACCAGGATGCTGCCACCGGCGTAGAGAGCGCGAATCGTTTTTCGGGGAACAAAATTCATGCGTTGGACGCGCTTAAAACTGAAAACGTAAAACTCCAAATCCCGATAACAGGGTCTTGGAGGTGTAAATGTCGCGAAATCCCTGCAGCGGCGTGAACGCGGTAAAGCCCCCGGTCAACGTGATGTTTTCCGAAAGCGGCGGGCGATAGATCAAGCCCGCGCCGTAGTCGAGGCCCAGGTCGGTATGAACGCGACGCTGGAAGAGCAGCAACTGCAGGGGTTCGGTGCGGATGAAGCGCAGGTAATTGGCGTTCACCACCGCGCGAATCTTGGGAGTCACTTCGAAATCAGCGCCGGCATTGACCAGGAAAAGACCCGGATTCACGAAATTGGTCTGTCCTTCTTCTTTGCTGGAGCGCAGGTTGGGAAAGAAACTATTGCCGGAGTTCAGGCTAACGCCGGTGGCGCTGAGCCGGACGCCCTCGCGATTGAAGAAGCTGAATTCTCCGCCGGCAAAGGTCTGGTCTTCGCCGATGGCGTCAAAACCGTGAGCATGGCCATCGCGCGGATTCTTGTCTCCGGACGCATAAAACACCGAAGTGCGGACGCGGTACCAGCTACGGTCGAGTGAAAGCTCGAGGGCGGCCATGCGGGCATTGATATCGACACGGCGCCCGGCAAGGGGATTAAAAGTGTCGTGTCCCAGCGCCTGGTAGAAAGCGTGGGTAATGTTGTAGCGGCCAAAGTGGCCGTTGCCCGTCCATCCGATGTAGTGCGCGCGAATGGCGTGCGGCTTCACCTGGTTCAGGAAGATCACGGTGCCGATGGGCGAGGGACGGACGAGAAATCCGTTCTCGTCGTAGTGGACGCTGTTGTCGTCCTTATTGAAGTGGTAGCTGAACTGGGTGGTATAGCCCTTGGTCAGGAAATCCTGGATATACACGTTGGCCACCATCACCTGCTGGTGGCGCATGCGGAAGCTGTTGAGGCCGCTATTGGTGTCTTTTTCCAGGAAGTTAAAATAGGCGGCGTTGTATTCGATCTTGTCGGATTTCAAGTTGCCGAAGAGACGCACGCCCGGCTGTTCAGTTGCGAAAAGAAATCCGCGGAAGTCGCTGGAAAACTGCTGGATACCGGCGCGGATGGAAAGAAAATCGTAGTTGGGACTGAGGTCGGCCAGCTTGTATTCGACAAACGCTTCCTGGATGCCGAGGTGAGTATCGAAGCGATCGGTGCCCTTGCGCACATCCACGTTGACGATGCCGCGCTCCTGGGTGCGAATGTAATTCAAGCTGATGGCCGGGGTGAAGCGGATCCGCCAATCCACAGGCTTGAACGCGGTGTCGCCGTGGAAGAGATCGAAGGACAATCGCAGGGTCGAAGCGGTGAAGAACTGCCCGCCGTGCCCGAAAAATTCGCGGCTGCCGGGGCGGGCGGAAGCCACGTTGCTAGGCGTGGGCAGGCGCCGGGCATCCATCACTGTGGTGCTGGTGCCGGTAAAGTTAAAAAACGTCTGCTGGCCGAAGATGGGGTAGTCCCCCTTGATCTTGTTGCGATTGAAGGGGTCGTACCAGTGGCCGGAAACGTAGCCATACTCACCGTTGCGATCGTAGCGGTTCCATTCCGGCATGCCGATGGTCCAGCGGTCGGGCTCAGGCAGAAAAACTTTTTCGTCTGGAACGGTGGCGGGAACGTCGGGCCGCAGATCCATATCTTCGACGGGACGGCGCAGCAGCTCGCGATAAGCCTTGTCCTCGGCGCTCTCCGTCGGAATTCCGGCGGCGGGCGCGCCCATGCCGCGCAGCTCGGCGCCGGGAAGCACGGGACCTGCAATCGTGGTGGTGGCGGCGGGCCGTGGGGTCGTGGCGGGCGTCAACTCGATTTCCAGGGTCAGGATTTCTGAGCTCTTGAGGCTAACCTTGGGGCGCATGAAATGTTGATACTGGGGCGCATCAATCTCTAACTGGTAATTGCCTGATGGCAAGTCGGTCATGCGAAATACGCCATCGCCGGTGGTCCGGGTCTTCCATCCCGCGCCGGATTGCATGTTACGCAGGTGAATAATGCCAGCGGGAATGGGGCGGCCGTCCGCGCCCTCGATCAAGCCTTGCAACGCGGCGCCAGGCCGGGGTGACTGGCGGGGGATTCGCCGGGCCGGCTGTCCGGTGATGCGCGCGCGGGGATCATAAGGATCAACCTGGGCGACTGCGGCGCCGGAAGTCGCTCCGGGCTTGACCGCGGTTGGGTTTTGCGGCGGCGCTTGCTGAAAAAAATTATGGATCAGCGAGAGCTCGGTGAAGGAACCTTGGGCAGCGGCTCGCGGGGCTGCGGCCAGCCCGATCACCAGCACAAGCGCGCAAAAAATCAAGCTGCTGAATTTAGAAGACACAAGTGATTCCTGAGTGCAGAAGAACAGCGCTATTTTAATACAGAACTGTCAAAACCCGGCACCTTAGTGAAGACTTCCTTCCGTCATTTCGGGTACGCTGCAAAAAAGACTTTGGTTTTATCAAAACCCGGTCTTGCCGTGGGAAAAAAACGCCCCTGTTTAACCCGGGGTCGAGAGAATGACTTCGCCGAGAGTGGCACTCAGCGGTTGCGCAGCATGGCAGCGGCCCCGCGATCGATGATCCACAACAGCCTGCCGGACACCGGCTTGATGCCCTGAGAAGGATAGGTCTTGCCGCTGGGATCACCTTCGAGAACGTTGTGCAGCATGTCGGTCTTATCCTTGCCGGTCACCAAAAACATCACCTCTGACGCGTTATTGATAAGGCGGTAGGTGAACGTGATGCGGAAGGTGTTGAATTTTTCCACCCAGTTGGCCACCACCAGGCGCGTGTTCTCATTGAGGGCGTCGCTCCCGGGAAACAGGGACGCGGTGTGACCATCAGGGCCCATCCCCAGCATGATCAGGTCAAAGACGGGAACGAAATCGGGGTTGGAATCTCCCACCTCTGGACGGAAAAAATCCCGGACATCAATCACATAACGGTCGGCGGCTTCGGCTGCGGATTCGCGCTCGGCGCGAACGCGATGAATGTTGGCCTCTGGAAGCGGGACTTTGGAGAGCAGCGACTCGCTGGCCATGTG
>JBBSHD010000246.1:0-4090 GCA_038253455.1 Terriglobales bacterium
GCCTTGGCGTCCTTGTTGGTCTTTACCTTTTCGTTGTAGGTGTCCCAATCGCGCAGATACTCCCGCGCCTCCTGCAGTGCGGCGCGGCGCACCGCGAAATTCCCCATCCGGGTGGAAGGCAGCTGGCCGCGGCCGCCATAGACCCTCTTGGGGTTCTCGCCGCTGGCAAATTTGATGGAGCGCGGCGCATTGGGGAACAGCAATTCGTCGCGCGTCAGCCCGAACTTATGCTTGATCACCACCGCCTGCCCGCCAATCATGTTGGCCGAGCCATGCAGCAGCAGCGACGTGGTCACGCCGCCGGCCAGGGCGTGGTAGATCGCCTTATCGGTGTAATTGAACGCGTCCTCCATCATCATCTGCGGGGTCACCGGGTTGGTGGCTTCGTTCACGTCGTTATCAAGAGCCAGGTGCGCGTGGGAATCGACGATGCCCGGCATCACAAACTTGCCGGTGGCATCGATCACCCGCGCCGAAGCGGGAGCATCCACCGTGGCGCCCACCGCGGTGATTTTTCCGTTATGGATGTAAACGCTGCCGTTGGCGATGGTTCCATGGGTGATGGTGAGAATGGTGCCGTTCTTGATGACGACGTCCTCACTGGCGCTCGCCGGGAACGGCGCGGTTTGCGCCAGCGAAGCCGTGGCCAGAATGCCGGAGAAGACAAGAGCGCAAAACGTTTTCGCAAAAGGATTTCTGCCGGCGCCGGCATGGGTGCGAGCTTCCGGCGATGAATTCATGGGGTGCATGATGGGACTCCTGTGATGACGAGAACGAACCATGGGAAGAGGCCTGAATTGTAAGAGCCTGCAACCGTCAGGTCAATTCACCGTGGCTTTACCGCAAACAAAACCGGGAGCGTTGCCGCTCCCGGTTTCGGTGGTTAACTGCACTATCTCTACCAGACGTGGCAGCCGTTGGCGGCCACCATCGCTTGTCCACTCCTGCAGCTGAACGCCTTCTGGAAGTCGGCGTTGTTCTGCATCACGCCGTTGACCCGGAATTGTCCCGGTGAGTGTTCGTTGGTCAACGCCATCAGCCGGCTGGTTTCCGGGCGGGTGTTCTCGCACCAGATCTGTCCCCAGCCGATGAAAAAGCGCTGCTCGGGGGTATAACCGTCGATTGCTTTGCGGTCTTTGCCCTGCAACACATCTTCCAGCGCCATGTAAGCGATGCGCACGCCGCCGTTGTCGGCGGTGTTCTCGCCCAGCGTTAGCTTGCCATTTATGTGGACGTCGTCTTTCGCATCCTTGGCGTCCTTGACCGCGACAAAGTTTCCATACTCGTCCGATACGCATTTCGCGCGCTTGGCGAATTCGTCGGCATCGGTCTTGGTCCACCAGTCGCGCAGGTTCCCCTTAGCATCGAACTGCCGCCCCTGGTCGTCAAAACCATGGGTCAGCTCGTGTCCGATGACTGCGCCGATTCCGCCAAAGTTCACCGCGTCATCGGAAGCATTGTCGTAAAACGGCGGCTGCAGAATTCCCGCCGGGAAGTTGATGTTGTTCATCTGCGGATCGTAGTAGGCGTTGACCGTGGGCGGCGTCATGCCCCATTCCAGCTTGTCCACCGGCTTGCCGATCTTGTCGAGCTGGCGCTTGAATTCAAAAGCGTCGCCGCGCGCGGAGTTGCCGATCGGATCGCCGCGGTCAATGTTGATGGATGAATAGTCGCGCCACTTTTCCGGATAGCCGATCTTGTTGGCGATGCCCTTGAGCTTCACCAGCGCTTCCTTGCGGGTGGCGGGCGTCATCCACTGCAGCTCGCTGATGTCTCTATCCAGCGCCTTTTCCAAAGCCTCGACCATCTTCAGCGTGCGCGCCTTGCCTTCCGAACCGAAGGTGCGCGCCACATAGCTCTGTCCCAGGGCCTCGCCCAACTGGTTGTCGGTAAGGCTGACGCAACGCTTCCAGCGCGGCCGCAGTTCCTTGGTGCCGCGCAGGGTCTTGCCATAAAAGCTGAAGTTCTCATTGACGAATGCGGTGGGCAGCAGCGCCGCATTGCTGTGCGCCAGGTGCCAGCGCAGGTAGGTTTTCAGATCGTCAAGGCTGGTGGATTGGATCACCGAGTTCATGTTCTTGAAATATTCGGGCTCGGTCACGTTGAGAGTGGTCACCGGCCTCATGCCCAGGTCGCTGAAGTACCGTGTCCAGGTGAAGGCCGGGGTATAGCCGGCAAATTCGGTGGTGGATATCTTGTGATAAACGTTGGCGGGCTCGCGGCGCTTGACGCGATCAAACGCGCCTTTGGCCAGCTTGGTTTCAATGTCGAGCACGATGGCGGCGTTGACCTCAGCTTGTTCCGGCGCGTCGCCCAGCAGTTGGAACATGTTGCGCACGTGGTCAACGTACTTCTGGCGCTGTTCTTTTGATTTGTCGTCGGCCTTGAAGTAGTAGTCGCGGTCGGGGAGTCCCAGCCCGCCCTGGTCGGCCTGCGCGATCACCGAAGTGGAATCCTTGAAATCCTGCCCGGAGCTGAAGTCGAAAAACGCGCCGGTGCCGTGCATATGAAGATTGGCGATCTCGTCCACCAGGTCCTGCTTGGACGCGATGGCCGCCAGCTTGTCGAGCTCCGGCTTGAGCGGCGCGATGCCGCGGGCGTTGATTCCAGTCTCGTCCATGCAAGCCGCGTAGTAGTTGCCGATCATGGCGTCAATCGGCTTCCGGCCCGAGGTGTTGGGCGAATCAGTTTCCAGGATGTCGTGCAGGATGGCCAGGTTGTTGTCATACAGCTCGTTGAACCTTCCCCAGCTCGACTGGTCAGCGGGAATGGGATGATTGGCGGTCCATCCGCCACAGGAATATTGATAAAAATCGGTGCAGGGGTCGGCCTTCTTGTCGAGCGCGGAGAGGTCGAAGCTGGGAATGGCCTTGGGTTTTTCGACTGAGCTTGCGGTCTGCGCGGACATGATGCCGCAACAGACCATGATTACCGCTAAGAACGAGGTTGTTAAAGAACGCATAGTTTTCTCCAGGAGTGGGATGACTCTGTTACGAGCGGGTGAAGGGAATGGTTCAAAATGGTTCAAAATGACAAATGAGAGAAGTGCCCCGGCAGCAGCGAAAACGCAGCCTGTATCAGTGAATCAGTTTACTCGAACCGGCGAAATGGCGGTAGCAGAAGCGAATGTTTACACTGGTGGCAGATGAATATTTGCATCTTTGGCGGCGCCTTCGACCCCATCCATCGCGGGCACCTGGCGGTTGCCCGTGCCGCAGCCGCACGCTTCAAGCTCGACGTGGTCTGGTTTGTGCCGTCGCACACGCCGCCGCATAAACTCAACCAGCCAATGGCGCCGTTTGCCGATCGCTACGCCATGGTGGCTCTGGCCACCTCCGCGGTAAAAAAGTTTGTCCCCTCCGATATCGAATTTCAACGGCAGGGCCGCAATTCCCGTCCCAGCTATTCAATCGACACCGTTCGAGCCTTTAGACGGGGAATGCAGAAATCGGATAGCCTCTTTTTTCTGGCCGGCATGGACGCCTTCCTCACCCTGTCCACCTGGCGCCAGCCCATCGACCTGCTGCAGGAAGCGCAACTCATAGTAGCCACCCGCCCCGGCTACCGGCTGCGCCGCAAGCCCGGAGGGCCGCGCGATCTGCCGGCGGCAACCGAATTCTCGGCCGCAATCAGGGAACGGGTACGCTTCATCACGGTCGCTCCCTTGAACTCACCTCCCCGCAAGCAGTCCGGAGGAGAGATCGCCGTCCGCCTGCTGGATACAGTTCACGACCTGAATTCAGCCACCGAGATAAGGGAGGCGGTGGCCCGCGGCCGAGACCTGGTCAAGTTTGTGCCCCCCGCAGTTGCGGTGTACATCGCAAAAAAGGGCCTGTACCAGTCGATATGAAATTCACCCCACAGAATTGTCATCTCGCAACTCTTCTCCCAAAGCTCAAGAAGTTGCATAAGAAAATTTCACTAGAAAGAACCCCCTCCAACCTTGTCATCCTAGAGCGAGCCTTTGCTTCTTGTTTGAGCGAGTGACCCGGAGTTTTCTCTTGCTCTCCTCAGAATTCAAAGCCTTAATCAAAGCGCGGGGTGTGTTAAGAAACATATTATGAGTAAACGACCGGTCTTCGCAATCACA
>JBBSHD010000247.1:0-4066 GCA_038253455.1 Terriglobales bacterium
TGCCCGTAGCATACCAGACGGATTGAACCTGTCGACCTATTCAGAGCGTGAGAATGGACCACCATCGTCTCTTCGATATTTGATGATTTTCACATCCTAAACGCTCATCGCCTTGGCCGCCGGCTTTGCTGACAGATTCAAAAGCTTGTCCTCCACCGGGTTATGCGGGCTCCCTGCCCGCGCGTCATTGAAAGAGTGTTCACCAGATGCGGCGCACGCCGAATGCG
The DNA here is from genome assembly GCA_038253455.1 of Terriglobales bacterium. Classification (GTDB taxonomy): domain Bacteria; phylum Acidobacteriota; class Terriglobia; order Terriglobales; family Acidobacteriaceae; genus JBBQWT01. The sequence goes on from JBBSHD010000247.1 coordinate 228, forward strand.
TCAAATAGCCTCTCGTTACTTACCAACGCCAGGTTCTCTGCCTGCGCTTGCGCGATCAGCATCCGGTCGAATGGGTCTTTGTGAGGGCCGGTTAACAAACCTGCGCGGGCAGCGTGCTCCAATGAAACAGGTAACGGCTGGAACCCTTCCCTTTCGATGAAACCGACGAAATCGGCTGCTAGTTCGGCTACCCCAGGAATTTTCCCCAAACGGAATTTGGTCGTCACCTCCCAAGCTGACGCCGCGCTCACCATCACAGTGTTCCTGGTGCTGGCGATCTCGGCCCGAGCTGATTTCCCGAGAGCAGGATCGTCACTGAGCCACCAGAGCAGGGCATGAGTGTCCAGCAGTATATCCATGCCGGCCTTATTCCCACCAGGCTGAGCTTATTCCCACCAGGCCAGTTCCTCGTCGGGCAATGGCTCGAAGAAGGCGGCCCCCACCAGCAGCGTGCCCTTCATCGAGCCAGGTTTGCGAATGCTTTCTGCTTTGTTAATCGCTACCAGACGAGCCACGGGCTCTTTGCCGCGCGAGATGATCACTTCCTCCCCTTGCTCGGCTTTTCGAAGCAGCCGAGAGAGGTTTGTTTTCGCTTCATGGACCGTCACGATGCTGGTCTTCATTACTTAGTCATTATAGATTAGCTAAGCTCGTGCTGTACACTTGGCGAACAACTCGGTTCACGATAGTAAAATGCGCAGGATGCGCGCTGCGGTTGGCAGGACGGTATATAAGCGGCGCGAGGTGCACCCCATGGATTCGATTCTGAAACGCTTTCACTTGTCTGGGCGGAGTCGAAGAGACTTCGTTAAAGCGGCGGTTGGGTCAGCGGTTGTTTTGGCACCGGCTGGGCAGGCGGCAGACGCAGGCGGGAATGTTTTCGGTCCCCTCCCGGGCTATTCACCGCAGATTGGCACGTTGGTTTCCGAGATGACCTGGATGCGCAACGCGGTCCTTCGGTCAGTGAAAGGGATGACTCAGGATCAGCTTGATTTTCTGCTGGATGACAAGGCGAACCGCAGCGGAGCGCTGCTGCTTCATCTGGCGGCGACGGAGAAGTTGTATCAGCTGAATACGTTTCGCAACGTGCGGGACTTTTCAAAGAGTCCGGACTTCAAGGACTGGGATGTTCCCATGGAGCTGGGCGAACCAGCGCGCCAGGCTATCAAAGGCCACAATCTGGAGCATTATCTGAAACTGCTGCAGGAAACCCGTGAAGAGACGCTTGCGGAATTCCGCAAACGCGACGACAAATGGCTGCTGGCAGTGGACCAGACTTGGGCTTGGGGGCCCACCAACAATCTGTGTAAGTGGTTCCATGTGTGCGAGCACGAATCGCATCACGCCGGACAAATCAGCTTGCTGAAAAGCAGATTTCCGGGCGCTAAATCCGAGTCTGTCTGACCTGAGAAGGACTGTTGTTTCGCATGGGTGACGCGGCGTTGTACTCGAGGAGAGGAGATTGTGCCGTAATCCTACATGCGGCCCAGAAAAGGCGGGTGCGCATAATGTTGGGCGAGTCTAGCGGCAAGTTCTGAGGGCAGGTTCTCGCATGCATTCAAAAATCGACGGCGTTTCTCGGGAATCTGATCCGATCATTTGTGTTCCCGACTGCAATCGTTTGTCGAGAGCGGAATTACGGCAGCCGGTCCTGCGCTTCGGGAGTGTAGTTACTGGGTCTTGGTTGGCGTCTCGCGGATCTGCGGAACATCATCCCGCCGGTCGGTGGGGAACCGTTCAACAAAGGGGAACTCGCGTTAACCAGGGCTGATTGGGGGCGCGACGGCCCGGAGCTCGCGCTCACGCTTGACCAGGAACTCATAGATGGCATCTGCGGCGTTTGGGCAGGAGCGGATGTCTAGAGCGTGCAGGGAACCGAAGTCCGCGTTGATCTGAGACGGTAGGGTTTCATCCACTCTGACGGGCAGCACCCGGCCCCGAAAGCGCGGGTCCTTCAATGCCGTATTCACCTCCGCCTTCACCCAGGCACTATCCGCTGCGTGCTTGGTCAAGACCACCAACATCCAATCGCACGTGAGAAGGCCGTCCTGAATCCTCCGGACGTAATCGTCACCAGGAATGATGTCCTGTTCCGCGTACCAGGTTTCGACGCCACGGGATGCCAAAGGTTCCCGAATCTGCAGCTCCACGAACTCCCGGTTCAGTTGGTTGTGGCTGAGGAAAACGCGCTTTGGGCGATCGGGAGTGAGTCGCTTCAGGTGATAGTGCTGGTATCTAACTTTGACAGGCTGGTCGGGCTTCCCCAGATCAAACGGCAGAGGGCCTTCGTATTCCTCGACAATGTCTTGCGCCGTAGCCCAGGTCTTGTTATCCACCAACACTCGGCGCCCGTTGCGCGCGGCGTCCGTGAAGGCCGAAGCAAGATTTACCACCGTGCCGATGGCGGTGAAGTTCTTGACCTCTGCGCTGCCGAAGCTGCCCAGCGCGGCGGTTCCAGTGGCGATTCCGATGCCAATGTCAATGAAATTGAGATCCTCATTGCTCGTATCCAGCCAGCGGCACCGGAGGCTACCGAAACGGTCCAGCATGTCAAAGGCACAGCGGACGCCTGCTGTAGGCGCGTCGTTACCCTGGAACAGAGCGAACACGCCATCTCCTATGAACTTGTTGACGATCCCGCCGCGAAGCAAAATTTGATCCGCCAGCATGCCTAGAAAATCGTTCAGAATCTCCTGCGTACGCGCCGCATCGGATTGCGATTGGCAAAGCTGGGTAAATCCGCGCATATCCGCAAACAGGAACGTTAAGCGCTCCGGGCGCGCCGGCTGATCGAGAACCTCCAGATACTGCGAGACACCGCTGCGCCCGTACAATCCGGTTTGCGCGGTTAGCTTGCGTACCAGGCGGACGTTGTTGATGGCTGCAGCGGCGATCCTTCCCAGGTGGCGCAGCAAGGCAATATCATGCCGATCATAAGCGCAGAGCTGACCGCTCGAGTCCGCCTTATTCAGCAGCTGCAGCACCCCGACCGTTGAGCCGGCGATCTTCAGTGGAGCGGAAATCACCGAAACAGTCATACTATCGATCTGGTCGTCTACGTTTTTGAAGTGGTGGGCGTCGGTTTGCACGTTCGAGGCGATAATGATCTCACCTGAACGAAACGTCTGGCCAGCCTTGCTGCCCTCCAAGGGGACACGTTGGTTGGAACGTTCACCGAACTTTTGTAGCAATTCCGGGCCCTTTGGGCCGCTCGCGACAGCAAAGAATAAACCCTGGCGGATGGGATCGTAAAGCAGAACCGATCCTTCCGGAGAATGGGTGAAGTGGCAGGCCCGCTCCAGGATGGTGCCGACGACCTTCTGCTGATCCAACCGCGTGGACAACTCTCCTGCCAGCTCAAGCAGGGAGGCAAGTTCTTCCCGCGAGAGTTCATCGGATCCGGTCATTGTCCCTTGAACGTACACCCGTTGCTCCACGTTGCGCAAGGCCGAGGTGCGTGAGATAACGCGTTCATATTGTGATATCTCTGGCCGCCGCCCTAGCCTCTAAGTCTTTTACCTGAAAGTGTCGGATCTGGCGCTCAGCCGCTCGCTACAATTCTCTTTTTGATTAGGTCTGAGAGTTTACGCGATCGCGAACCGCGCGCGCCTTCTGGTCCCGTGAGTGTATGCTGATCTGGCCTTAATTCTTGTTGGACCAGCTAAAACGTGTCCCACGAATCACTGCTATACTTGGCCCATAAGGGGTTCCCAGTATGAATCTAAGAGTCGTAGTTTGTCTATTTGTTCTCGCTGCATCCAGCGCGTTTGCGCAGTTCGATACCGCTAGTGTTATTGGTACTGTCCGGGACCAGACCGGGGCGGTTGTAAACAATAGCA
>JBBSHD010000248.1:0-4066 GCA_038253455.1 Terriglobales bacterium
AATCTGGATTTCCATTGTGAGGAGAGCGATAGAAAACGCGGGGTCCTTCGCTCAAACAAAGATGCAAAAGCTCGCTCCAGGATGACAAGGGTGGGGGCACGTTCGCTTATCTGAACTGTCTTATGCGACTTCTTGAGATCATCGCGGTTCGAGTCAAAAGATGACATTTCTATAACGTAGAAAGGGGTTCGGCTGCTATTTATTCCTGGTCGATTCCGGCTTGTAGATCTTCCAGCCCCTTGCCCTGGCCATTTCTTCCAGTTCTGGGGTGGGATTTACGGCGAAGGCGTGGGTTGCGATCTCGAGCATGGCGGCGTCGTGGATGGAGTTGCCGAATACCGCGTCAACCTGGCCGGGAATGCGGTCGGCTATTTCTGTTGCCTTGTGGGCGTCACTGGGAATGCTCAGCAATTCGGCGCCGGCTATGCCGTTGTTTTCCGCCAGCCTGGTTGCCAGCACGTGTTCGGAGGGGATTCCGAAGCTGCGAATACCGGGTTCGATCAGCCACTCGGTGCTGGATGAGACTGCCCACAGGTCACAGCCTTGCTGGCGCAGCTTCTGGGTCAACTCCAGCATTTCGGGGAACGTAGTCGCCAGCACGGTGGCGGAAATAAAGTCTTCGGCGGCTGCTTTTACTTCCGCCACCGGGAGCCCCCGGTACATGGCCACCATTTCTCCGCACATTTCGATCTCGCCGACCTCGCCATGCTCGTATTGCGCGTAGCGCTCGCGCATCTGTCGCGCGACCTCTTCGGGCACCAGGCCTTTTCGACGCGATGCCGTATCGGGCATGGTGTGGTAGAAAAACTTCTCTCCGGAGTTTGCTTCCCATAATGTGCCGTCGCAGTCGAACACGGCGATCTTCGGCGCCAGGGCGAGAACATAGGTAATGAAGTCAGCCGCGGTCTCAATCAGCAGGTTTCCGGTCTGGGTCTTGTGCTGCGGGGAAGACGGTCTTAATGGTTCCAGGAATTACCTCTTTCACTTCGGGTAGCCCGCTCCAGATGGGATGGCGGTCGATCTGACAGCAACGGCAAGGTTAATCTCGAGGTCTCTCCACCTGCGCCCCACAAGAGCTTGGGGACTCCGGTCGAGATGACATTTTCTTTGGGATTGGGATTTGCGGCTAGGGCCTGACGTTCGCCCTGAACTGTCTGAGCCAAAGTCAACCTCAAATTCAATACCAAAGACGGTTCGATTTTCGATCAGGAGCCATCGATGGTGCTGTATTCGTCCGGAGTATTGATGTTCATGACCACATTTCCGTCGGTGACTTTGTAATATTCGATGCGATCGGTGTTCGCGTGTTCCACTTCGCGGGCATTGGACGACGGGTCGGCGCGAAGAAAAGCTTCAATCATTTCCCGGCCGGCAAAAATCGGGTGGCCATGTTTTCCGTCGTGCTCGGGAACCAGCGCCCATTTGTCGCGTCCCAGGGCGTGAATAAATGCGGCATGCATTGCGGTAATGGTTGCCGGAAGCGCCGGGGGACGATCGACCAGGGCGATCACGGCGGCGTCGCGTCCGCGATTGAGCACAGCTTGCATGCCCACGCGCAGGGAACTGAATTGTCCGGCATCGGGCTCGGGATTGGCGACGATGAAGCCGCCGCGCGCGTATACCAGGGGCTCCAGCGCCGCATAGTTGGCGCCGGCCACGACGATCCACAGTTCCGCCGCCGGTTTCAGCATTTCAATGGTTGCGGACAGCAGGGTCTCGCCATGCCAGGGGAGCAATGCCTTGTCCCGGCCCATGCGCGAGGATTCTCCCGCGGCCAGAATCACACCGGCGATGCTGGGGCTGCGTTCAGTCATCAAGATCTTTCGCTGCGCCGGACCCTGCTCTCACCGCCGAAGAATCCGATTCATAGGCGGCCGAAATGACGGTGGTCTTCAGGTGGGCAAGACTGGCGGTGGAACCGCGGCGGATCCCAATCATCTCCGCCACCACCGATACCGCGATTTCTTCAGGGGTGACGGCGCCGATCTCCAGGCCGACCGGGGCGTAAACCTTTTCCAGTTTCTGCCGGGAGATGCCTTCTTTAAGCAACTCGCGGTAGATGGAGATCACTTTACGCCGCGAACCGATCATGCCGATGTAACGCGCGGGAGTGCCGGCCGCCCAGCGCAAAACCTTCATATCATCTTTATGGCCGCGGGTAACAATGACGATGAAGGCGGAATTGGTGGGAGCGAGCTGCGCGGTGGTCCGGTCGAAATCGTCGGCATAGATATCCTGGGCGTCGGGAAAACGCTCACGGTTGGCGTAGCTCTCGCGGTCGTCGATGACCGTGACCGCACACGAGGCCATATTGGCCACCTTATAGAGGCTGTGGGCCACGTGGCCGGCGCCGAAGATGTAGAGCGGGGGAGGCGGCGCCAGGGGTTCGACATAGACTTCAAGGGAGCCGCCGCAGACCAGCCCGGTATCATACCTGGGATCGTGGTTGAGATCGAAGGTGAGGGTGCGGGGTTTTTCCTCGAGCATGACCTCTTTGGCGGCCTGCCAGACTTCGGCTTCGACGCAGCCTCCACCGATGGTGCCGAGGATGGTGCCGTCGTCGCGCACCAGCATCTTGGCAGATTCAAACGACGGGATGCTGCCGCGCACGCCAACGATGGTGGCCAGGGCGCAGCGGCGTCCTTGCTGGCGCAGGCGGACGATCTCTTCGTAAACATCCATCGTTTCTATTGTAGCTTGCGGGGTTGCAGGCGGTGAGCGCTGAAAATCTAAAGTAGCGGGGAGATTGGGGCCTTGGCAGGTTTTTGCGCTGAACGTTTTTGGCGGTAGGGGTCCTTCGCCTTTAAGAAACAACGGCTGGGCTCAGGATGACAGGGTGAAAAGACGTTTTCGCTAGCCGAACTGTTCTCATGTAACTGCCGGAGATTTCGGCGGAACGGCAAAACCGAGTGCTTTCCTTCGTCCGGCATAAAATGGAGGGCACCTTTTCGCGGAGGTTTTAATGAAGGCTATTCGCTTCCATGAGTTTGGCGGTCCTGAAGTTTTGAAGTTTGAAGACGTCCCGGATCCTGAGCTGCGCCAAGACTACGTTTTGATTCGGGTGAAGGCCTGCTCGGTCAACCATCTCGATCTCTGGCTGCGCAAGGGACTGCCGGGGACGCGTCTGCCGCACATCAACGGCAGCGATGTTTCCGGCGATGTCCTGCGGGTGGGCGATTATGTGACCGATATGGAGCGCGGGCAGCGGGTGCTGCTGTCGCCGATGACGTTCTGTAACCACTGCGCGGAATGCATGTCGGGACACCAGAATTTCTGCCGCGAGTTCAGCGTGCTGGGCCGCGCCATCGATGGCGGCAACTGCGAATATATGGCCGTGCCCCGGCACATGGTGGTGTCCATCCCCGATCAACTTACTTATGATGAGGCGGCGGCGACGCCGCTGGTCTTTCTCACGGCGTGGCACATGCTGGTGGGCCGTGCCCGCATTCAGCCGGGACAAACCGTGCTGGTGCTGGCGGCGGGGTCGGGCGTGGGCTCGGCCGCCATCCAGATCGCGAAACTTCTGGGGGCGCGCGTGATTGCCACCGCCGGCAGCGAAACCAAACTGGAACAGGCTCGCGAGCTGGGCGCTGATTACACCATTGACCATTACCAGCAGAAGATTTCCGACGAGGTCAAGACCATCACCGCCAAGGCCGGCGTGGACATCGTGTTCGAACACGTCGGCAAGGCCACCTGGGATGAGAGCTTGAAATCCCTCAAGCCCGGGGGGACGCTGGTCACCTGCGGCGCCACCACCGGTGCCGAGGCCGCGGTGAACCTGAACGTTTTGTTCGGCAAGCAGTTCTCGCTGCTGGGATCGTTTATGGGCAACATGGGAGACTTTCACCAGGTGCTGCAGCATATCTTCAGCGGGCGGCTGCGCGCGGTCATCGATAAGAGTTTTCCCTTGCGCGAGGCCGCGGCCGCGCATACCCGCATGGAAAAAAGCGAGCAGTTCGGGAAAATCATTCTCAATCCTTGAAGGTAGGTTAAAATAAAGGCACCGCAATGGACGGCAACGCCAATTTCCGCAACATGGTGGGCACCGAGGCCCACAGCCCCA
>JBBSHD010000249.1:0-4018 GCA_038253455.1 Terriglobales bacterium
ACCGGACTAGTACTGTGGGCGCTGTTCACAGTCATCATCATCAACGTCGTATTCCTAATCTTCGTCTTTTTTCGCCGTGTCCGGCGGAAGCGATATTACAAGGAAAAAGACGCCGCCCGCATTCGCTTTCAGCCAGTCGTAGCCGAGCTGGCAGCCAATTACATCACGGTTGAGGAAGCCGCCGAATTCCTTCGCGAAGCCCACAGCAAGGTGGAACGCGACGCGGTGCAGGAGCTCCTGTTCAGCGCCATGACGGCGGAGAACGAGAGCCGCATCTCGCAGGTCTTCTTTGTGCTGGGATACGTCGAACAATGGAGCAAGAAAGCCTTCGGACGCTCGCGCGCCGCCAAGACCATTGACGCCGCCTTGCAGCATGAACCGCCCACTACCCTGGCCCCGGAAAAAAGCGCTCTCGACGGCTACCACCGGCTGCGCATGTCATCGGTTCCCCGCGCCGTTGCCGTCTACAACCTGGGACGGCTGGCGCCGGAATTTTCCACCATCTTCGCCGCCGAGGCCCTGCGCGACCCCGCCCCCGACGTGCGCCGTTCGGCAATCGCCGCGCTGGGACGAAACCGCAACGTGGCCGCCATTCCCCTGCTGATCGAGGAGCTGCGTAAATCGATCGAAGAGCACAGCGACGTATCCATCCGGTCAACCAAGGCCGCGCTGGCTTTCTATTCCCTGGTTGACCTGCGGCATTTCGTTCCTTATCTCACTCATCCCAACCGCCGCCTTCGTTTCTTTGTAGTGGACATCGTGCGCGACATCACCCATAAAGCGGCGCGCAACACCACTTTAACCAAGAACGATTTCGCGCCGCAGATCTACGAGATTTACCTGCAAAAGGTGGTCAACGACGATTTCGCCGACGTGCGCGCGCGCAGCATCTCGGTCATTCGCCACTTTCACGATGCCCGTTCCACCCAGGCGTTGCGGGCGCTGCTCAGCGACGAGAATGAATTTGTGCGGCTGCACGCCGTTCGCGCCGCCGCCGATCCTTTTTATATCGACTTGATTCCGCAGATCACCCCGTTGCTCTCCGACCGCAAGTGGCGGGTGCGGGAAGCCACGGTAAGGACCCTGGGGACGTTCGGCAACGCCGGCACCAGCCAGGTCTATCGCTACTTTTTGCAGAGCAAAGACAACTACGCCAGCGAGCAGATCGCCGACGAGATCCAGCGTGTCGGATTCCTGACCCACGTCACCGACTACCATGTGGCCGGCGGTGAAGAAGCGCTCATGGTGAAAAGCGTGTTCCAGAAAATGGCGGGCATGAAAAAGACGTCTCTGATGAATAACATGGTGGCGTCGGGGTACGCGCCGGAGCTGCGCATCATGCTCATGGACGCCCTGGCCACGGCCCCCAGCGCCGAGCTGCCGGGCGTGCTGGCCGCCATCGCCAAGAACGACACCAGCGAGGTGGGAGCCAAGGCCGGTTCGATCCTGCGCAACATTCCGCCCCCGGGGGGGAACGCCTGATGCTGCATAACATTACAGTCCTGCGATTTATCGACTACTGCAACACGGTCATCCTGCTGTACTTCATTTTCACCAACTTGATGTACACGCTGCTGATGGTGCTGTCGCTGTATTCGGTTTCGCTCTATTCGAAGTTCGCCTCTCACCAGAGTTACGAGGAGATCGCCGATTCTCCGGCCACGCCGCCGGTGTCGCTCATCGTGCCCGCCTATAACGAAGCGCAATCGATCGTGCAGACGGTGCTGGCGCTGATGTCGCTGAACTATCCGGAAAAAGAGATCATCGTGGTGGACGACGGATCGACCGACGACACCATCAACGTGCTGGTGCGCGAGTTCGGGCTGCTGCGCATGGATTTCATCTATCGCGAATCCATCCCCGCCAAGCCTCCGCTGGCCTACTATTTCAATCCCGACCGCCCCGAACTGATCGTGATGTACAAGGAAAACGGCGGCAAGTCCGATGCCTTGAACGTCGGCATCAACATGGTGCACAGCCCTTACTTCTGCACCGTGGACGCCGATTCCATTATCGAAGCCGACGCCCTGCTGCGCCTCATGGCGCCGGTGCTGCAGTCGAGCACCAACGTCGTGGCCAGCGGCGGCGTGGTCCGCATCGCCAACGGCTGCACCTTGAGCAACGGCCGCATCACCAAGATCGATCTGCCCAAGAAATGGCTGGAGCGCTGCCAGGTCGTCGAATATATAAGGACGTTCCTCTTCGGGCGTCCCGGCTGGAACTTGTTGAACGCCACCTTCATCGCCTCCGGCGCGCTCATGGTCCTGCACACAGAATCAGTCACCCTGGCCGGCGGCTACAGTTCCAACACCGTCACCGAAGATATTGAAATGATCGCCACCCTGCACCGTTTTCTGCGGGCGAGGGGCTGGAAGTACCGCATGGTCTTCACCACCGAACCCATTTGCTGGACGGAAGCGCCGCACACCGTCCGCATGCTGGCCCGGCAGCGCCGCCGCTGGCAGTTGGGATTGATGCAGACCGTCATGAAGCACAACGACATGATCGTCAATCCGACCTATGGCCCGGTGGGAATGTTGAGCATGCCTTTCCACGCCTACATGGAAGCCATGGGCTGCCTGATCGAAGCCGCCGGAACCATCCTGGTGCCGGTGTCATTCATCATCGGCATCATGCCCATCTGGCTGTTCCTTCTCATTCTTTTCCTGGCCATCGGCTACGGCACCTTGCTGTCGGTGGGCTCGGTGCTGCTGGAGGAGACGACCATTCGCCGCTATCCACGCATGCGGCACACTTTGATTCTTATGTTCTACGCAGTCATCGAAAATTTTGGCTACAAGCAGATGGTCACTTTCTTCCGCGCGCATGCGATCCTGCAGTACTTCTTCGGCAAGCGCACCTGGGAGCATGTGGTCCATCGAGGCCTGGAACCGCGGGTGGTGGTGGAGGATTATGAAACTTAAGCTCTGGATATTTAACCGGATCGTTATCGGGATGATCATCTTTTTTGTCCTGATAGGGTTCTGGGAGTTTAAGTGGAAGCCGCAGTACCGGCCCCTGTATGAAGAGGGAGTGCAACACTTCCATCAAGGGGACTACCCGCTGGCTCTAACCAAGCTGCGGGCCGCTTCCGACAAGGCCCCTAACGCTCTCGACGTGATCCTGATGCTGGGCTGGACGAACCTGAAGATGAAGAGGTTCGAAGATGCCCGCGTATATTTTGATCGCGCCTTGCGCATCGATCCGCGCCTGCGCGAAGCCCGCCTGGGCGCGGGCTTCGTGGCCCTTGAAACCGGCCGCGGCCGCATCGACACCGAGCAGATGCACAAGGATGTCACCGACCACCCCGCCGACTCCGGCGTGAAGATACTCTACGCCGGCGGCCTGGTGCAGGACGGCAAGAACCTCGAAGCCGCCAGAATCTATCGCCAGCTGTTGAACGATAAGGACTACGGCGCCACCGCCCGGGCCGAGCTGGAAAATCTTTACGGGCTCAAGGGATCCACCGACCAGGTGCCCAGCGAAGATCTTCCGCCAGTCAACCGTCCGGCCCAGTTGCAGATGCGTTATCGCGCCAGTGAGGGCTCGATGTGGCAGCAGGGCGGCAGCGGCAGCTGGGAGAAGTTTTACGTCTCCGGCGTCAACCTGGGCACCAGCGCTCCCGGGTTCTTTCCCGGCGATCCGCCCGAAGACACCAAGGTGTATGGCGACTGGCTGCGACAGGCGGGAGAAATGAATGCGCGCGCGGTCAGGATTTTTACCCTGCTGCCGCCCGCGTTCTATCGCGCCTACAAGAACCAGATGAGTTCCGGCAAGGCCCCGGCGCTGTACCAGCAGATCCTGTTCAGCGACCCCGCCAACCGCAACCTGTATGAAACCAAATTTATGGACGACGCGCGCGCTCAGGTTCGCGACGTCGTCGATGCCGTCCACGGTCATGGCAACGTTGCCCGGCGGCGCGGCTCGGCCGGCGGAATTTATGACAGCAACATCGCCAGCCACGTGGGCGCCTTTATTCTTGCCCGCGACGTGACCCCGGCGGTGGCGGTGCGCACCA
>JBBSHD010000250.1:0-4000 GCA_038253455.1 Terriglobales bacterium
CGCTCAGGCCGACTTTGGCCTTCTTGAACCGCTCCAGCACGTCGCTCTGGGAAATGGCGTTGAGGTTCTTATAGTCCAGGGTGCGAATAGTCGGCTTCTCTTTCACATAAACGTGAATGCGGAATCCCTTGGGAGCCTCTTCACGCTCGATGCGCAGGTCCTCAAAATAGCCGGTGTTCCAGAGAGAAGCGAAATCGCGCTGTAGTGACGACTCGTCATACACGTCGCCGGGCCGGGAAAAAATTCGCGCGCGGATGGTTTCCGCGGGGATGCGCCGGTTGCCGTGGATCACGATTTCCTGGATGAGCTGCTGCTGCGCGGCGGCGCTGAGAACCAGCCCCGCCATCGCCAGCAAAAGGGCCAATATCCTGCCCACGATCATTTTGCGCCGGGGCGTCAGCCTGTAACTGTCGATCTCAGAGCTAAAGATAACCAGACCCTCAAGTAAAGATGGATGGAAAGTGAAATTATACGGGAGTGCGGCACCTGACGCCATGTTGGGCGCCGGAGGTGCGAGCACGATTTACGCGCTTATGATGATGGCAAAGGGCTTACGCTGGATTTTTTTGCAATGGCCTCCACTTCAACCAGGCACGAATAGAAAGTGGCCCCGGCGCCGATATCAGTCAAGCGTTCGGAAGTGAGCATATTCACGTTTTTCCCGCGTGAGGACAACTTCGCCCAGTTCAACACCGCCGCCACCACGCCCGGCCGGACGACGCCATTCACCTTCGCCACCAGGTCGATCTCGCCGCGGTCGTTAAAGATACGCACCCCATCTCCATCGGCGATGCCGCGGGATGCGGCGTCGGCCGCGCTGATTTCCAGCAATTCAGGCTCCTCCATTTTTTGTATGGATGGCAGGTTGGCGAAGCTTGAGTTCAAATAGTTGTCGGCCTTGCGGCCCAGAAATTCCAGGGGATATTTTCTGGCTCTTCCCGAATGCCGCGATTCCACCGGCGCGATAAAGCTGGCGACCGGGTCGAGTCCCTGGGCAATCAGATCAGGGTTGTAGAGACGCGCCTTGCCGCTGGGCGTCTTGAAATTCCCACTTTTGTAAGGCAGAAAGGGCTGGTCGCCGATTTGCAGGCGCACCGAACCTTCACGTTCAAGCTGCGCGCGGGTAATCCCCTTGACTCTTTGATTTTCGCAATCGAGCGCCTGATCGATGAGGTCATCCACGGTGTCGCGGAAGCAGTCTTCAGCGAAGCCCATTCGCAGGGCCAACTGCTGGAACACTTCGGGATTGGAACGGCACTCGCCCAGCGGGGCGATGGCCTGGTCCGACATTTGCAGGAAGTAATGTCCGTAGGCTTTTTGCAGCTCTTTATGCTCGAAAAACGTGGTGGCGGGCAATACCAGGTCGGCGTAGTCGGTGGTATCGGTAAAAAACAGTTCGTGCACCACCGTAAACAGATCAGGACGAAGGAATCCGCGAATGACCTCGGCCTGGTTGGGCGCGACGGCGAGCGGGTTGCAGTTGTACACCAATATCGCCTGCACCGGCGGGCCATCGAGCTTGGTAAGCGCCTCGCCCAGTTGGCTCATGTTGACCACGCGCGCCGCCCGTCCCAGCGGGCTCGCATACATGAGCTCGGGCCGCTCCAGCGCGGCTTCGTTGAGCTTGAAAGCGCCGCTGGTGGAAAGCTGCAGCCCGCCTCCCACTTCTTTCCAGGAGCCGGTGATGCAGGGCAGCATGGCGATGGCGCGGACCGCCATCCCGCCATTTTCCGCGCGCTGCACTCCGTAATTTACGCGGATGACCGCGGGCCGCGCCGAGGCATATTCGCGGGCGAGCCGCACAATGTCATCGGCGGGAATCCCGGTGATCTGCGAAACCAACTGCGGCGGATATTCCAGCACGCGTGATCGCAGCTCCTCGAATCCCTCGGTATATTTCACGACGTAGTCGGCGTCGTAGAGATTTTCCCCGATGATGACGTGCATCATGCCCAGCGCCAGGGCTACGTCGGTGCCCGGATTAATGGGGATGTACCAGTCGGCGGCGCGCGCGGTGCGGGTCTGGTAGGGATCGATGACCACCAGGCGCCCACCCTTCTGGCGCGCTTCTTCGATGAACGGCCACAGGTGGACGTTGGTCCCCAGAATGTTGGCGCCCCAGGCGATGATGGTGCGGGCGTGGCTGAACTGCTCGGGCTCGGTGCCCGCTTTTTCGCCGTAAACCGTCAGCAGCGCGTCGCCGCCCGCGCTGGCGCAGATGGTGCGGTTGAGCTGGCAGGCGCCCAGCCGGTGAAAGAACCGGCGGTCCATCGAGCCAAAGCCCAGCGTCCCGGTGGTGCCGGCATAGGAGTATGGCAGAATCGCCTCGGGTCCGAACTCGTCGGAGATGGCGCGAAAACGCGCGGCGATTTCGTCGAGAGCTTCGTCCCATGAAATGCGCTGAAAATTTGTAAGCGGATCGCCGGCAGCCGGCCCCTTGGCGGCAGTACGCCGCATGGGATACAGAACCCGGTCAGGCGAATAGACGCGATCCAGGTACTTGGTCACCTTGGCGCAGAGAAACCCGCGGGTCACCGGGTGCTGAGGATCGCCCTGAATTTTTGTGGCGCGGCCGTCTTCGACGGTGATTAAAACCGAACAGGCGTCAGGACAGTCGTGCGAACACGCAGCATGGACTTCAGTTTTCACTTGGCAGTAATTATAGTCACCGGGGTGAGAGACCGTGGCGTCCGCGGGGTAATGAGATTGTAAATTTTTGGCTGCTCCAGTTCCTCGCCATCGCGCATATTTACAAGCGCATCGCTTTCACGGCGGTGACCGCTTCGATGGTCCGCAGCTCCTTCACCGCGGCCTCGGGTACGGGGCTATCGACTTGCACCACGGCGATGGCTTCGACGTCACGCGCATCTTCGCGATGGCTGCGTCCCAGGGAAAAATTGGCGATGTTGACCTGGTGCTGCCCGAGAATGGTGCCGATGCGGCCGATCACTCCGGGCACATCGCGGTTGCGAAGATACAGCAGGTCGCGCTCCAGCGGCACTTCGATGTCGATGTCATCGAGCGCCAGCAGCCGAGGCAAGTGGCCGTGCAGCACCGAGCCTTTGGCCAGCCGCTCTCCGCTGCTGGTCTTCAGCTTCACCGATAGAACGTCGGCGTTGTTAAACAGGGCGCGGTCTTTCTTATGCTCGTGCACGCGAATGCCACGCTCGTCGGCCAATGTGGCGGCGTTGACCAGGTTGGCCTTCTCCGAAAGCATGCGGTTGAGAATGCCCTTGATCACTGCGTTGCGAATCAGCTCGGTCTTCCACTCGGTCAGCCGGCCGGCGTAACGCAGCGAAATTTCCTGCAAATTGCCTTCGCTGGCCTGCGCCAGGAACGATCCCAGCCGCTCGCCGAGCACGATGTAGGGCTGCATTTCCACATACTCATCGTGGGAGACCGACGGCACATTCACCGCGTTCTGAATGACGCCGTTCTTCAGGTATTCCTTGACCTGCATGGCAATCTGTATGCCCACCTGTTCCTGGGCCTCGGCGGTCGAGCCCGCTATGTGTGGAGTGGCCACCACGTTGGCCAGGTCCAGGAGCGGCGAATCTTTCGGAGGCTCTTCGGTAAACACGTCGAGTCCCACTCCGCCCAGCTGCCCGCTGGTAAGGGCGGCCGCCAGGGCGGCATCATCGATCAGTTCTCCGCGGGCGCAGTTGATGATGCGGGCGCCGCGCTTCATGCTGGCGATCGATGCCTGGTTGATCATTCCGGCAGTCTGCGGCGTAAGGCCGACATGCAGCGAGAGATAATCGGCGCGGGCAAAAACCTCATCGAGGCTCACCAGGGTGATGCCCAACTGGCCCACGATGGAGGACGAAACGAAAGGGTCGTGCGCCACCACTTCCATTTGAAAAGCCTTGGCGCGGCGGGCCACTTCGAAGCCCACTTTGCCCAGGCCCACGATGCCCAGGGTCTTGCCGCGCAGCTCGCTGCCCTGCAGTGATTTCTTTTCCCACTGGCCGGCGCGGGTGGTCACGTCGGCGCGGGTCAA
>JBBSHD010000251.1:0-3990 GCA_038253455.1 Terriglobales bacterium
AAGCAGATCACTGTCGACGTAGTCTCAGGAGCGGCCGCAGGGGTAGCAGGGGGAGCCGTGGGGGGCTAACACAGAGTGCGGCAGCTGGAGCCCGTACGAGTTTACAAGTTGAAGCCAGCCAAGCCAACAAACAGATTATGCACGGCCTAAACGAAGGAAACGCCGATCAGATTGGCTCTGGTCAAGCTGCCCGAAACTCAACCGAATTGCAAGCCACCGCAATCAACTCTGCAGCCAGTGCTATTAACAGTGGTGCTAAGGCGGCTGCGAAGGCCGCTGCCACGTTGGTGGTGCAAAAGGTCGTGAAGCCGGAGAACAAGTGATGGCAGCGCCACTCCGTCAAGGTGACTTCGTCGCTCGATATCGTTGGCCTTGGAGAGTATTGGGGGGCGTGGCTATAGTCAGTATTCCTCTATTAGTATTCGAAGTTCTCACGATGGCCGTTAGCCTGAGATGGAAAACCCTATCCGCCGCAATGTTATTGATCATATTTATTGGCGGTCTACAAGTTCTTACCTTTCGCTTGATACTGAAGGAAGAAACCCTTCGGCTCCGAACAGTGTTTGGAACCGAGTTGCACCGAAGATGCGATGAAATCGAAGAGCTTGTGTTTGCCGCGAACCAAAAAATATCAATTCGATTTAAAGGATGGTTGAATGCTGGCCGTTTGCGCCGGGTTATCGAATGGCTGCTTCATGAACTAGATATGTCAACCTACGTTTTTGATCTCCCACGCCAAACGGTGGATCTTGCGACAGCCGGTGAATTACTCCTGAGAAGTGCTCCGCCTAGCGCCCGCGTAAAACATCTTCGGTGAGTTCGAGACGAAGAGGACTCTGATTTTCTTTATCACGCCGTGGACCGAAGACCAGAAATCTGCAAACTCACGCGTTAATCATATTCGGTGGAGTCAATCATTCCACCACCCATCGATGCGGTCTGAACTGCGACCATGATTCTTCTATGCGAACATCCCTCCTCATTGCGGGATGCGAGAGCGTTCAATCGATTCGACGGTCTTGCATTTTCGCTGACCAGGGAAAACAGCGGGCTGCTCTCGACGCGAACGATGTCTGGAGCCCCCATTTGTGTGCGCAGCATCCAACCTGGAGAATTTACCTGGCGCCTATTTTCAATTCGTTGACGCATTTTGCAGCCCACCATTACAATTGAAGTTGAAAATGAAATTCATTTTCAATTTCAATTATCAGGCTGGGTAGGTTTAACCCGGCTGGGGGCCAATGCAGGCGTTCATCATCACGTTGCGCGAGGGCGTAGAAGCGGCCCTTATTATCGGAATTACCCTCTCTTACCTCGCTAAAGTCGGCCTTTCCCGCCTGCGCACCACCGTCTACTACGGCTTGGCCGCTGCCCTCGTCGGCAGTGTGCTGGTGGCGATCGTCCTATCCCGGACCCAGTTTAACCAGGATATTTTTGAAGGCTACGTGATGCTGGCGGCCGCTTTTTTCGTCGTGACCATGGTGTTTTTCATGGCCAAGGCGGGCAAGACCTTGAAGGGAGACATCGAGAGCAAGGTTGGAGGGTTCGCCAGCCGGGGCTCCAAGCTCGGGCTCTTCCTGTTCGTGTTCCTGATGGTATTGCGGGAAGGCGTTGAAACCGTCCTCATCCTCTCCGCGGTCTCGCTTACCTCCACCGAGCTGACAAATTTCCTGGGGACCCTGCTCGGCGTCGCTCTCGCCGTGGCTTTCGGCGTCATGTTTGTCAAGGGAAGCGTAAAGATCAATCTGGGAAAGTTTTTCAAGGTCACCACGGTGATTTTGATCTTCGTCGCCATCCAACTGCTGGTTTCCGGATTGCACGAGCTTTCAGAGAATGGCGTTCTTCCCTCCAGCCGGCAGGAAATGGCGTTGATCGGTCCCATCGTCCGCAGTGATTCGTTTTTCTCAGTAACCATCCTGGCTCTAGCCGCCGTCATGGTGCTTTTCGAATACCGCCGCCGCCGCCCGGACCAGGTCACAGCTTCCCGCGCCGAGGGCCGCAAGGAGCGTTGGACGATTCGCCGCGAGCGCTTCTGGATGGCCTCAGTGTACCTAAGCTCCTTCGTCTTCATATCGTTGATTACCGCTGAGTTTATTTACGCCAAAGCATCCAACACCCAGCCCGCAGCCAACCCCGTGCTTTTTGTGGATGGCAAGATCACCATCCCCCGTTCCGACCTGGCCGATGGCGACCTGCATCGCTATACCGCCACCGTAAACAACAAGCCAGTGCGCTTCCTGCTTTTCAAGAAGCCGGATGGCAACGTGGCCGTGGTTCTTGATGCCTGCCAGATCTGCGGAAACGTAGGCTTTGCCAAGGGCCCCGGCGGCATTACCTGCAAGAACTGCTCCGCTCCTGTAAATCCTCAATCCATGGGCCAGGCTGGGGGATGCAACCCGATTCCCCTGAAGGCCTCGGTGACTGCTGAATCGGTTGTGGTATCGCAGGACGCGCTGGCCTCTGTCGATAGCCAAGCGCAAAAATAATCATGTTTTTTTTGCTTTTATACAATTCATTTCGCCGCCAGCGGCGCCGCAAGCTGCTGGCCGGAGCAGCCGTATTTCTTGCCATGGTCGTGGTCACCGCCATGATCGCCGTGGGCTCCGATATCGGCGACAAGATGAACCGCGAGCTGCGCACCTACGGCGCCAACCTGGTGATCTATCCCCAGCAGGATAACCTTGACGTCGAGGTCGGGGGAATCAACCTCAAGCCCATCTCGGCGGGCGCGTTTCTGCAGGAGTCTGACCTGCCTAAAATCAAGAGCATTTTCTGGCACAACAACATTTATGGATTTGCTCCGTTCCTCACCGCCCCGGTGCTGCTCGGCCGCAGCGGCGCAACCGCACTGGCATCGGTCGATATCGAAGGCACGTACTTTGCAAAATCACTGAACTTTGGCCAGGACACCTTCACCGCCGGCGTCCGCAAGATCGACCCCTGGTGGCACGTGGAGGGCGACTGGCCCGCCGATGATTCTGAATCCCTGCTGGTCGGCGAGAAACTCGCCACCAGACTGGGCCTGCAACCGGGAGATCATGTTGTTCTCAAGACCGAGGCCGCCGGCGTGACCAACACCACCATAGCCGGAGTTTTGCGTACCGGCGGAAGTGAAGACGAAGGCCTGGTGGCGCCGCTAAGTTTAGTCCAGCGCCTCGCGGGAAAGCCCGGAGCGGTGCGCCGCGTTCTCGTGAGCGCCCTCACCAAGCCGGAAGACGCGTTTGCCCGCAAAGACCCTTCCAAGTTGAAACCGCAGGATTACGATCGCTGGTATTGCTCTCCCTATGCCAATTCCATTGCCCTGCAATTGCGCGAAGCCATTCCCCATGCCCAGGCGGGACAGATTCGCCAGGTTGCGCAAAATGAAGGACAAGTACTTTCCCGAATCTCCGGTTTGATGTGGTTTCTCGGCCTGGCCTCGATTTGCGCCGCGGTCCTCGCCGTGGCCGCGGCCATGACCACCAGCGTTGTGCAGCGGCAGCGTGAGGTGGGTTTGATGAAGTCCCTGGGAGGCACTGACTCGACCATTGCCGCACTGTTCCTCACTGAATCTGGTTTGCTTGCCCTGATTGCCGGAGGCGCGGGATTCCTGGTCGGCGCGCTCCTCGCCCGGCGCATGGGTGTGGTTATTTTCGGCTCCTCAATATCGGTCCAGCCCGTTGTGCTGCCGGTCACGCTCGTCATTGCCATCATCATCACTCTTCTGGGCAGCGCAATTTCAATTCGCCGAGCGATGCGGTTTGATCCCGGTATCCTGCTGCGAGTTGATCAATGATCCGCCTTCGCCTCTTCAGCCGCATCCTGGTGCGGTCGGTGATCGTCCGCCGCGGCCCTACCCTCACCGCTTTGCTGGGAATACTGACCGCCGCCTCCGTCGCCACAGCCATGCTCAACCTGTACGCTGACTTTGACGCCCGGATGCAGAATGAATTCCGCGGCTACGGATCCAACGTGATTGTGACTTCTGCTCTGGGCCCCTCGCATTCCTTG
>JBBSHD010000252.1:0-3973 GCA_038253455.1 Terriglobales bacterium
AAAATGGATATCGAAGGCGCGATCACTGATTTTGACAGCGCGTTGAAGGTTGATCCGAAGCTGGCTGCCGCCTACTATCATCGCGGGGCGGCGCGCGGCGCCCAGGGAGATGCCGAGGCTGAGATCGCGGATTACACCCGCGCGATTGCCGCCGATCCCGGCTATGCCGAAGCTTACGTTTTCCGCGGCTATGCGCAATACGGGCTGGGGAATTCCGATGCCGCGCTGGCTGATTATGACAAGGCGATTGCGTTGAATCCGGCGATGGCCCGTCCTTACGCCATGCGGGGCCTGGCCCTGCTCAAGAAGGGCAAGGAGTCAGAGGCCGATGCGGATTTCAAGAAGGCGCTGGAACTCGATCCGGGATTGAAGGCGCTGATCGATAACGTGCAGAACGAGCGGCGCGCACGTAAGGCGCCGGCTAAATCCAACTGACGCAGCTAAACTGACCCGAATTAGTTTAGCTTTCAGACTAGCCGCTCCTTCTCGGGTTGGCATCTAAACAGACAGCTACGCTTTGTAAAGGTAGACGGATTTTGTAAAGTTGTTGCCCGGCCCTGATCCTTTCTGGGATTCGGCTTTTTTGGGGCTCATTCTCGCACGCAAATCCATTGCAACAAATTAAAAGGAGCTCTATGAAAAAAGTATTATTGATTGCCGTCTGCATCGCGTTCGCGGTTCCGGCATTCGCCGGCAACGCTCGTCAAGACACCATCCAGCGGCTCGACTGGTCGAAAGAAGTTTTGCGCGCCATTATGAACGCGCCCGACAAAGGGATTCCGGAAGAAGTTTTTAATGATGCCAAGTGCATCGCCATCGTGCCTCACCTGGTCAAGGGCGGGTTCATCGTTGGCGGCAAGCACGGCCGCGGAGTCGCGACCTGCCGCACCGGCAAGGGCTGGAGCGCGCCTGCGTTCCTGTCAGTGGGCGGCGGCAACTTCGGATTGCAGATCGGTCTGCAACAGGTTGATCTCATCATGATGATCATGAATGACAAAGGCATGCAGCACCTTCTCTCCAGCAAGTTCCAGATTGGCGGGGACGCTTCCGCCGCCGCCGGCCCCGTCGGACGCCATGCTTCCGCCGGCACCGACTGGAAGCTCGACACCGAAATTCTCACCTACTCACGAGCTCGTGGCGCGTTTGCCGGCCTGACCCTCGAAGGCGCCGTGGTGCAACCGGATGACGATTCCACCCTCGCCGCGTATGGCCGCCGGGTTGGGTTCGACAGCGAACTGACGGGGAAGGTCGCCACCCCCGCCATCGCCAAGCCGTTTATCGCGCAGGTCGGCTCGTCGAAACACAAGGCCGCTCGCGCCAACGCTAAAGAAGGCAAATAAACGCAGAACAACTTTATATATTAAGGATGCCGGTTGCTCACGGCATCCTTTTTTTGCCTGAGGAGAGATTTCACCGCCGTAATAACGCGGACACCGCGGATGTCGAGGCCTCGAACCAGCTGCAAGCCCATTGGACAAAGGCTGGAGCCTGGTTCATGGCAAGGGGTTTCCATTGACAATCAGGTGTCATTCTCGATACCATAAATTCTTTGGGTAGTCCTGCGAGTGCCCGCCTTGGGACTCCAATCGTGGCTCGTCTGCAATTGGGTTGGTTCTGCGGTTATCTTTGCAATACTTCTTCATACTCAGGAGTTCTGTATGTCAACCACTTTCCCCAATGCGCGGGAAATCGCGCGCAAATGGCATGTCATCGATGCCACCGACCAGACGCTGGGACGCCTGTCGTCGCGGGTCGCAAGCATTCTCGCGGGCAAGGAAAATCCCATGTACACCCCATTTATCGATACTGGGGACCATGTTGTGATTCTCAATTGCGCCAAGATCCGGCTTACCGGCTTGAAGAGCGAGCAGAAGCTTTATTGGCATTACACCGGGTATCCCGGCGGAATTCGCAAGGAAGAGTTCAAGAAACGTTTCGAGCGCCAGCCTCAGGCAGTCGTGGAAGATGCGATCCGCGGCATGTTGCCGCACAACAAGCTGGGCCGCGCCATGTTCAAGAAGCTCAAGGCTTACCGCGATGATAAGCATCCCCACCAGGCGCAGGGGCCGCAGGAACTGGTAATTCCCACGCGCAAGCGCGCGTAGTTTGATTTAAGTGGCTGGTTGTTAAGATTTGATTTCAGGAGCTGGTTTCAGGAGAAACGCATGGCAGATTTGGTTCAGTACTACGGCACCGGACGGCGGAAATCGAGCGTAGCGCGCGTTTTCCTTCGTCCCGGGGACGGCAGCTTTACCGTCAACGGTAAGCCCGTCGAACAGTATTTTGTCACCCCCGCGCAGCGCAGCAGCGCGCGGCTGGCTCTCATGACCACCGACATCGGCGCCACCTTTAATGTGATCGCCAACGTTTCCGGCGGCGGCATCAACGGCCAGGCAGGAGCGGTGAAACTGGGTATTGCCCGGGCATTGCTTGAGTTCAACATCGAGCTGCGCAAGACGCTGAAGAGCGCCGGCCTGCTCACCCGCGATTCCCGCGGCAAGGAAAGAAAGAAATACGGACAGAAGGGCGCCCGCGCGCGCTTCCAGTTCTCCAAGCGTTAATCATCGGGGCGTGCCCCGCACTTGCGGGCCGCTCAGCCGGTTGCGGTTTCGGGTCCTGCTTTTTCGGCGTTGGCTTCTGCCACGTCCACCGGATTGTTTGGTTATTTGTTTTTGCATTAACAGTAATTGGTAAGCGGTACGGCATTTTAAGGAACTCAATCTTCCCGGCCGCAGGTCGGGTGCGGGAATGTAATCTGAAGCGTTGAGCGGATTTTTGCCACGCCGACGATGCACACCATCCAAGGAGGTTTTTTGGCTACTATCACCATGAAAGAGTTGCTCGAAGCGGGCGTCCACTTCGGGCACCAGACCAAGCGCTGGAACCCCAAGATGAAGGAATACATCTTTGGCGAGCGCAACGGCATTTACATCATCGATCTGCAGAAGACGCTCAAGATGTTCAAAGACGCCTCCCGGTTCGTGCAGGAAGCGGCAGCCCAGGGCAAGACCGTTCTGTTCGTCGGCACCAAGCGCCAGGCGCAGGATGCGATTCTCGAAGAGGCCCAGCGCTGCGGCATGTTTTTCATTAACCAGCGATGGCTGGGCGGCTTGCTCACCAACTGGGTCACGGTGCAGAAATCGGTCAAGCGCCTGAAAGAACTCGACGAGATGGCCACCGATGGCCGCTACGATCTGCTGCCCAAGAAAGAAGTCATCAAGCTGGAACGCGAGCGCAAGCACCTGCAGGCCAACCTGGCCGGCATCAAGACGATGTCCCGCCTGCCCGACGTGGTTTTTGTGATCGATTCCAACAAGGAAAGCATTGCGGTGAAGGAAGCCCGAAAGCTGGGCATCCCCGTGGTGGCGGTGGTTGATACCAACTGCGACCCCACCGAAGTGGATTACGTGATTCCGGGCAACGATGACGCCCTGCGCGCCATCCGCCTGTTCACTTCCAAGATTTCGGAATCCATCGTGGAAGGTGTGCAGGCCGGCACCGACAAGCAGCAAGCTGAATTCAACGAGCGTGCGGGCCTCGACGCTACCGCCAAGGCCGAAGCCGGCGAGGCTGCCGCTCGCGCCGCCGAGCTTGAGCCCGAGCCCGAAATGCAGGAACCGGCCGCCGGTGAAGATCTGAAAATGGAAGAAGTGCTGGGCGCGCCTGTCCGCAAGCTTCCTTCATCGGACCCGGTTGCGGTGGAAGAGCCGGAAAAAGTCGGATCGCAGAAATAACAGCTGGCTTCATCCGCCGGCGCCATGCGGAAACTTTTTTAGTTGCAGGCCGCAAGAATACCGGCTTGCATATGACCGGGCTGTATTCGCAGTCCGGCGCCAATCGGCCCGCGCATCTTTCGTGGCGTGGGTCATTTTTTGTGTGCGGCCCGGCAGCCCAGGGCGCAGGCAACGCCGCTGGTACGGCGTTCAAATTTCAATCGGAATTTTTCAACATTGCAAGGAAGGTTTGGGGACCA
>JBBSHD010000253.1:0-3953 GCA_038253455.1 Terriglobales bacterium
GTTCTTGAGCTGCGCGGGAACGCTGCCATAGCGGGTAAACCAGCTTTGCACGCGAACCCGGTCTCCGGTGGCTTCCATTTCCAGCAGCTCCCGCGCCAGTATCTGGATGGCCTTGGGCAATATCTCATAATCGATCTGGTAGCGGCCGGTATCGCCATTCATACGGATTGCTCCGCTATCGGCGAGAAAATTAAATTCCATCATCTCCGCGCGGCCATGCGCTTCCTCGGCGCCAAAACGCACGGTGCGGAAAATCCCGGCGACGTACGAAGAATAATATTCCTGCAAGCGCTCGGCGGGCAGGGCGTGATGGTCCACCAGCCATCGCAGGGCGAACATGCCCACCACGTCGGCTTTGGCTTCTTCGAGGCCGGAAAAAGCGGGCCCGATGGCCTCGCGAATATCCATCTTGCTGTTGGCCGCGGTATGGGCGTAGGCGGGGCCCAGGCCGTGGCAGATCTCATGCATCATGGTTACCGCCAGATAACCTTCGCCGGAGGCACGCGCGGCCTGGCTGGGTTCCATAAGGCGGCGGGCGATGGGCAGCACGATGAAGCTGACGCGCGCGTCCATAAAATTCTTGAAAAAAATCTTTTTGCTGCCCTTCAGCTCGTGAATGCGCGAATCGTTGGGCAGGTTATCGGCCACCGCCTGGTAGCCGTGGCGCAGATCACCGGCGCGATACGGAGAATCCATGACCTCCATGGGAGTGACCAGGCCGCGCTTGGACGGGCGGCTGGCGGCGTCGATGGGCAGCGCATCCTGAATGTCGGCGACATAGCGCTGGAAAACTTCGAGTTTTTGACTTTCGGTCTCGTTGCGAATGAGCACCGCGGCGCCGTATGACGTTTTCACTCCCAATAAACCGTCGAGGTAGGTTTCGTAGGGAGCGAAGATGATATCGATCTTAGGGTTCTTAAGGTCCATCCACGCCAGGTCGCTCTTGTAGTAATCGTCGGTCAGCAGGGCGGCGGCGCGTAATTCGAGAAACTGGGCAAACTGGCGGTCACTGCTCAGCAGGGAGGCGCGGCGCAGCGCGGCGGCGGCGGGCTGGAGGAAATCCTTATAAGCGACGTGGTAGGGAAGGCCCTGAAGAATGTCTCCATTGCGGCGGACGACGGTATAAGGACTGAAGATCTCAGCCTTCTTCGTAGGATGGTCCTTGACGTACGTATCGATGGCGGCGCGGGTGAGGCCGGCGGGATAAAGCCCGCGGCCGGGGTTCAGGGGCTCGGAGCCTGCGAAGGGTGCGTTGCCATCGACCAAGTCGAAGCGGCCGCCGTTGACCATGAGAAAGTGGCGCAGCGCCTTATCGTGGGGCGCGGCGCTGGAGGAAAGAGATTGGTACAGCGCCAGACCCTCGGGGTCACTCTGGCGCCAGTAAATATCTTCGAGGTATCCGCAGGCCAGCACCAGCTCCGCGACCTCGCGCTGCTCGCGCGGCGAGAGTCCGGCGGCATCAAACGGCATCTTGACCACGCGGTAGCGGGCCATGCGCGCGGCCAGCGGATCATCGGCCGGCGCCTCGGGGACTGCGGAATCGAGAGGAACAGTTGCGGCCGGCGCGGCGGCGGGAATGGGGGCGCTCTTGCGGCGCGGGCGCCTCTTCCTGGTCTGAGCGAGAGCGGCGGCGGCGAAAAATAAAATCAGGGCCAGGACGAACGCTGTCCTCAAGCTCAGGTGCGACGCGGACGACTGACAGGACTTGGCCAAAGCAAACAAAGTCTATCAAATACGCGGCGGTGGCGGGGTTATTCCGCCATAAGGTCTGGCTATAATCAATTTCCATGATCCAGCCGCCGGGGCGGCCTGCTGATGAAGCCGCAAAATCATAAAGACATTCCGCAGACGCTGATGATCGACGCCGATGACACCCTGTGGGAAAACAATATTTATTTTGAACAGGCCATCGCCGGTTTCATCGGCTTTCTCAACCACCGCGAGTACTCCCGCGAGCAGGTGCGCGAAGTATTGAATGAAGTGGAACGCGAAACCATTGGGCAGCACGGCTACGGGCTGCACAGCTTTCGCCAGGCGCTGGTGGCGACGTTTGAACGGTTATCGCTGGAGCCGTTGACCCCGCATCTGCACGAAACTATCGCCAGTTTTTCACGCCTTATTTCCGAACATCCGCTGGAGCTGATGGAAAAGGTTGAAGAAACGCTGAGCGACTTGACCGCGCGGCACCAGCTCATCCTGCTGACCAAGGGCAGCATTGCCGAGCAATCCGCGAAGATCGAGCAGTCGGGGTTGAAACAATATTTCATCGCGCAAGAGATCGTGGCGGAAAAGGATGCGCCCACCTACAGCGCTCTCTGCGAAAAATATCTGTTGCAGGCGCAGACCACCTGGATGGTGGGCAACAGCCCGAAGTCTGACATCAATCCCGCGCTTGAAGCCGGCCTCAACGCGGTGTTCATTCCCCATACCCAGACCTGGGTGCTCGAGCATGAAGAGCTGGCGGGCCCGGGAAAATCCCAAAAGCTACTGGTGTTGACCAAGTTTGCCCATTTGAAGGACCACTTTTAGCGTGATTCAGGCTCTTTCGGAAGCCGGGAGTAGCCTTGAATATTAAACTCTTCTCATTAACCTTAGGGATACCCCACGTCTTTTCAGAGATGTAAGGTGTTATATTCGCAGTGCTCTGGGCTGTCTTTTTCCCATTTTTATTGGCTGAAAAACGCGAAAATCTTCGTAGCCTGTTCTTATCTCTGGCTTCACTGGCGGAACTCGGCCCGGTGCTGGCGGGGGAAAGCGACTTCGGCGAGGCCTCCCATACCCTGCTCGGCATCCTCATGGAAGCGGCGCAGGCCCAGCAAGGGGTACTTTTCGGATTTGAAGAGATGCCCTCGCTGCTGGGCGCGCTGGCCAGCAAAGGGTTCTCATCGTTTCCCCAGGACGTGGCCATCCCTCTGCTACCGCAAAACATTGCCCTGCTCAGCACTACTCCTTTCGCGCATTTGTTGACTCCGGAAATCTCTGAAAACTATCTGGGAACGAGCACCGGGCTGCCGCCGGAGATATTCAAATGCATCGTTCCGCTGCGGGTACGGTCGCGGCTGGTGGGCCTGGCCGCCCTGGGACGCCATATCGGCGGCTCTGCTTATTCTGATGACGATCTCGGCGCGCTGGGCACGCTGGCGCCTTATGTCGGCCTGGCCATTGAGAACCATGTCATGGCGCAGACCCTTAAAACCAGGGTCACTGAAAACCTGCGGCTGCTGAGCTCCTTCCAGACCTTCCAGGGACACACCCTCGAAGCCTTCGCTTCCGCCATCGACATCAAAGACTTCCACACCAAGGGACACTCGCTGCGGGTGGGCCGCTACGGCGCGGGCATCGCCGAAGCCCTGGGGTTAGGGGAGAACGGAATCTCGGAGATGCGTTCCACGGGATACCTGCACGACGTAGGCAAAGTTTTTGTGGACAAATATCTTTTCAAGAAATCGTCACCTCTGGAAAGCGGCGAGTTCCAGGAAATGGCGGACCACACGGTCGTAGGCCACGAGATCGTGCAGGGCATTGAATTTCCCTGGCCCAGCGTGGCCAATGTGGTGCGGTCGCATCACGAGCGGGCCGATGGATCGGGCTATCCTGACGGGCTGCGCAACGACGAGGTTCCCATGGCGGTGAGAATTTCCGCGGTGGCGGATACGTTCGATGCGATGCTGAGCAGCCGTCCTTACCGCGAAGCCATGCCGGTGGGCGACGTGATCACCGAAATCGTGCAGCTCACCCCGCAGAAGTTCGACGTGGATGTGGTGCAGGCTCTGCTGGTGCAATTGCGGCGCGACGCCGCCGGAAGAGTGCGCATTCCCCGTCCGGGAGGAAAACCCGAAGCGGTGCGGATCGAGAAGCCCCGGTTTTTGGACGAGAGCGTGAATTGTTATTTGTCGCCGTCAGATATTGATAACCTGGCGGCGACGCTCAGCCATAAGATCAATCGCAGGAAA
>JBBSHD010000254.1:0-3946 GCA_038253455.1 Terriglobales bacterium
CCCCCAACCCCCCACCCCCACACCCCCCGCCCCCAGCGCCGCTTTTTTATCTGCGCTTAGCGAGAAGCAGGTTTACTTGTCGCTTTTGTGCATGTCGTCGTGCTTGGCGTCTTTGTCCGGAGTTCCCTGGTCGGCCATCATCGCGATGTTGGTGATGTTGATCGACTTGGCGGAGGCGTTGGTTTTTCCCATCACGGTGACGTGATGACCTTGGTGACCTTTGACCACGTCAGGATTTTCAATCTTCCAGACGCTGTGGCCCTTGTCGGTGACGATGGCCAGAGCCACGCCCTTGTCAGCGCATTTCTTGGCGCATTCGGCGTGGGCTGAATTCGTACCCTTGGCCCCGCAAGTAACGTCGCTCACCCAGCCATTGATGCCCTTGCTGGAACTCTTTGCCTTGGCGGTGGCGCCCACCGTCAGTAACGCGGAAATCGCAAACATTACAACCACTAATTTCTTCATTGTTTCTAGTCCCTCCATGTGAACAGGCATATACCTGCTGCCGGCACCGTGGAAATCTATGCCAAAATTGCTGGATTAGCAAGAAAAATGCGGCTGCCAAATGACTCGCCGGAGCATGCCTCAGGGACGCGGCATGGCGGCGGTGGTGCTGGCCTCGGGCGCCGGAGCGGCCGCGGGGATCGAATACACTACTTCGCCGGGGCGCGCGTAGTGCAACTGCTCGCGCGCCTCCTTCTCGATGGTGGATTTGTCAGCCCTTCGCAGGGCCTTCACTTCTTCGCCCAGGCGGTCGTTTTCCTGCTTGAGCACCACGATCTCGCGCTGCAGGTTGCTCGATTGCGCGCGCTTCTCGCGGTACACCATCATGCCGTTGGCGTCGAACAAAACGTGATAAGCCACCGGAAAAGCCAGCGCAAGGATCGCCAGGGTGGCGATCTTGCGCCGGGAGCGATACAAAAAGTCTGCCAGGTTGTGCAGGGGTTCCATGGGCCGTGTATTCAGTGAACTAAGGTTCGCTCGCGCAGTCAAGCAAAACTTATATTTTCACCGCCGAAGGAACAAGAGTATTAACCTTTTGATGAGACAAACGGGAAGGGACCATGAAACTAAAGAACCTGTGCCGGATCGTGCTGAGCACCGCGCCATCGAAGAAAGAAGCCATGCGCCTGGCATCCGAGTTGGTGCGCCGCAACCTGGCGGCCTGCGTGAACGTCGTGCCCGGGGTGCAATCGGTGTACCGCTGGGAAGGCAGGATTGAAACCGCCGCGGAGTGGCTGCTGGTGGTCAAGACCACAGCCCGCGCCTCTCCAGCCGTATGCCAGGCGATCGCGGAGCTTCATTCTTATGCCTGCCCGGAATGTATTACGCTGGCTATTGCCGGCGGCAACGAGAGTTACCTGGCATGGCTGTCAGGTTCGGTAAAGTTTCCGGCGAAGAAGAAGAGCGGAAAAGCTTAGCGAATCACCAGCATTTCCCTGATGTGATCGCGCGCCAGAAAAAACTTCAGGGATGAGAATTCTTTGAACAGGTTTTCGGTCTGGCGGTTATTGAATACCCGCTGCAAGCGGAAGCGGCGAGTGCTCTGCAGCTCCATGTTGTCTTTGCCGATGATGTGATAGCGAAAGTACGGAGCGTCAGGCCCGGCGTCGCGGGTGTGGAAGAACGCCAGCACCACGCCTCCCGGCTTCAGAATCTGGAAGATGCGGTCCACCATCGGCTTGACCAGGGATTCCGGCATGTAGTCGGGAATGTCCCAGCACAGCGCGGCGTCAAACTTGGCCTCGGGATAATTTAAATTGCTGTTCAGGTACAGCTCGGGACTGATGGCGGGTTGGCCATCGTCGTTGCTCACGCGATATGCGGGGTCAAACGACGCGCGCAAGACGTCTTCAGTGTAAAGCTTGTGGCCGAGGCCGGTGAGATATTGGATGTTGGTCGGAGAAGTGGGGCCGAGGTCAAGGATGCACAGGGCTTCGCGGCCGGCGATGTGGCGGGCGAACTCTCCCAGGGCGCTGGAATGGCGCGCCACCTTCTCTTCATTCATCGCCATGGGCATGACCGGCGCAGGCGAAGTGGGTTCACTGCGGAATAGCCTCATAAAAACCTGAATAATGACAATTACAAAATAAAATTAAGACTTTATTTTCCCGGGCGGCCCTGCGAAACATTGCCGGCGGTCCGTTTTGCGGACCGCCGCGGCAACAGTCAATGCTGGAGCTAGACGCCCACCGAGGTACTGGCAACGGGGGTGTAAGCGCTGGGGGTGGAACTTGAAGTCGATGCCGTGACCTCGCGTTCGATCTTCTTGGGCTTCACCGCATCCTTCTGAATGTCGATGGATCCTTTGAAGAACGCGCCATCCTCAATAACAATGCGCTGGGTGGAGATATCGCCGTTGAGGATGGCCGATTTCTTCAGCTCCACGCGCTCGGTGCCGCTGACGTTGCCATCCACTTTGCCGTGAACGACGATGTCGCGGGAATGTACGTTGGCGCGCACGCGGCCATGAGGACCGACAATCAGGCTGTGCTCGCGCAGTTCAATGCTGCCCTCAACTTCACCGTCGAGATAAAGATCTTCGCTGGCGGAAAGTTCTCCTTTGATCACGACGCTCTTACCAATATGGGCCACATCGGCCCTGAAGTTTTCATTTTTTGTAGCTTCCACCGGTCGAACCTCCTTTTGCAGCGGCGCCATTACCGGAGCCGCAGGCTTAGCAACGGTTACATTGGGAATGGAAGGGGGAATCACCTCAGGCTTTGGCGACCGCTCTTCCTCGGGACTGTTCCTCGATTTCCACATATTGGATTCTCCAACCTGTCTAGTAGCAAAAGTCTTCCGCAAGCCCGCGAAGTGAAGCAACCATCCGCCGCAGGTCAACGGAAAATAAGAGCTTAGCAGAGACTATACTCAACCTGGTTAAACCCTGCAATCGGGGAATCCCCGGAATTAACTTCTTCTTTTCCACAATAGTTGCACTCCCATTGAGGGTGTGACTGAACAACGGCATTAAAATTGCCATAATACGCTGGCAGGGAGGCTTCGTGAACGACGTCTTGCAAGGAAGAGTGGCGGTGGTGACCGGCGGCGGACGCGGGATTGGAGCGGCCATCGCCCGCAACCTCGCCGCATCCGGCGCTGCCACGGTGGTGTGCGGGCGCACCCTGGGGCGGCTGCAATCCACCGCGGAAGAAATCCAGAAGGCGGGCGGACAATGCGAGGTCCGCGAGTGTGACGTGACCAGGCTGAGTTCGGTGCAGGCGCTGGCTAAATTCGTGGCGGAGCGGCACGGCCGGCTCGACATTCTGATCAACAATGCGGGAGTGGGCGGCTTCGAAGCGCCTTTATATACGCTGCCGCCCAACAAGTGGGACGACATCATGAATACCAACCTGCGCGGCGTGTATTACTGCATCTCCGCGCTCGCGCCCCTGATGATGGAAACGGTCAAGAAGAATTCCCCGCCATCGGATTCCTTGTCCGCGGCCGGCGCCGGCCACATCGTGAATATTTCGTCGCTCGCCGGCAAGAACCCGCTTCCCAATGGCGCTGCCTATGCGGCATCCAAATGGGGATTGAACGGGCTCACCTACTCCGTCGCCGAGGAATTGCGCAGCTATGGGATCAGGGTTTCCCTGGTTTGCCCGGGCTCCACGCACACCGACCTGTCGCCGCACAAGGGTAAAGATCTCGCCAAAATGCTGCAGCCCGGCGACGTGGCCAGCGCCGTTGCCATGATTGTTGCGCAGCAGCCGCAATCGTTCGCCAGTGAAGTCATCTTGCGTCCTTCGCAAAAGCCCTAGCCGGTGCAAGTGTGAGCAACTAAAGACCCCGGCAGGGCATCTCAAGAGACCAGTTGGTTTCCTGCGCTTTTGGCATCGCATCCTGCGGAAATTGCGGAAACTGGCTGCGGAATTTTTGCACCATTCCTAAAAATCAATGTGGAGGAAAAATCAATGTCTGACAATGATGGTGGAGCGGG
>JBBSHD010000255.1:0-3919 GCA_038253455.1 Terriglobales bacterium
AAGCCCCGCCCGCGCCGTTTGGTTTTTCCCACACGTCCATCAACGTCGCTATCAATCTTGCCATAGTGTCGACTCGCGATATAGGTCACTATCGAAGGGCCGCGGCACTGCTGCTTTACCGCCCTGGTAACCATGTCCAAACGCCGCCTCATAGGCCCTCTTCGCGCGAGCCCGCCAACCGATACGTTGCGGTTGACGTCCGGCGGGCGAATTTTGCCGTACGATCTGCTCCAGGAAGCGTCACATCGGCTGGGGGTCATGTCGCTGATAGGCGCCATGCTCTGGGTTTTGGCCACGGTTCTGTATCACCTCGCGATGCAGGCGCTCGCGCCCAATGCCACTTAGTTTTGGGGAGTGGGTCGTCAGCCTGCGCTGTCAGAGGGTCGGCGTACCTGCCGGTAAGGGAAGCGGTTACGGATATGGCGATTGAAGTAAGTGCCTTTGGAATCTGCCGCCAAGAGTTCGTGATAATCATGCAGCGAAACGTCGAAATACTGATAGACTGCGCCACTGCGGAACTGCAGTTCGAGCAGGTGTCGATCGGGGAAGTAGGAAACCGCAGCCAGGGTCGTGGATGCAACGGCCACCCGATTCATGCCTTAGCGCTCTATCGCAATTATCGCAAGCACGCACGCCGAATCGCCTAAAACATTTTCTTGGTTTATGTTTTGGGTATGACCTCCCCGGATTCGAACAGCATTCTCGATCTGTACCAACGGACGGTGTCGGTTGGTGTTCTCCAA
The DNA here is from genome assembly GCA_038253455.1 of Terriglobales bacterium. GTDB lineage: Bacteria > Acidobacteriota > Terriglobia > Terriglobales > Acidobacteriaceae > JBBQWT01. The sequence continues at coordinate 744 of JBBSHD010000255.1, forward strand.
TATTTGCAGCAACAAGCCGGCATGAAGAACAGGCGCGGAGTGTATGGCGCCCGGGTTGTGCTGTGGCTGATGATGATGCAGCGGCTGCAGGTGGGTGGAACGTTAGCCAGCGCGGTGCAGTTGCTGATACAAGGAGCGGCAGCGCCGTTATTGCAGAACTGCAAGCGAGTGCGCCGCAGACGGATCTCAGCCCGGACCGGGGGATATTGCCAAGCGCGCCAAAAATTGCCGAAGCTATTGTGCAGGCAAGTGACCCAAGAGATTTTAGAGCAACTACGAAGCGTTCTACGCCCGGAGGATGAAGGGGCGCCCAGTGTGTTTCTGCTGGACGGCTCATCGCTGGAGTTGGAGCCTTGCCAGGAGTTGTTGCGCGGCTATCCGCCGGCGCAAAACCAGCATGGGGGAAGCCATTGGCCAGTGTTGCGGATGGTCGTTCTGCATGATGTGGAGACCGGGCTAGCGCAAGCACCGTGCTGGGGGCCGATGTACGGAGCACACGCCGTTAGCGAACAAGACTTGGCGGAGAAAGCGCTGGCCGCGCTGCCGGCCAACGCGGTAATTCTGGGAGACCGTAACTTCGGCATTCTCTGGGTGGCGTATGCCGCCCAGCAGCGGGGTCTGGGAGTGTTGCTGCGATTGACGGAGACGCGGGCCGGAAAGCTGGCCGGTCCCATATCGCAACCAGGAGAGTATCGGATTGTATGGAGTGCCAGCCGCTCGGACGGAGGCAAACACCGGCGTGTGCCGTCGGATGCGGCCGTAGAGGGAAGGTTGATTGCGGCCAGAGTCGGACGGGGCAAGTCCAAACGATGGCTGTATCTGTTTACTACGCTGGATTTGCCGACCGAAGAAATCATTACCCTTTACGGGCGGCGATGGAATATCGAAACCGATTTGCGGTCGCTGAAGCGGACCGTGCGGCTCCATCACATGACCGCCAAAAGCGAAGCCATGCTGGAGAAGGAACTTCTGATGGCCATCTCGGCATACAATCTGGTGCGCGCCGTAATGTGTTTGGCGGCCCGCCAGAGCCGGATCGATCCCCGCCAACTCAGCTTCGCCCAGGTACTGAACGTCCTAAATTGCGCATGGCCCAAGCTGATCGCGGCGTCGACTGACAAACAGCATCATCGCGAGTTTGCACGAGTCCTGAAGTTTGCCGCCCAATGCACGTTGCCCAAACGCCCCAAACGTCGCTCCTACCCACGACTGCTTTGGCGTCGGCGTCCGGGGTTCCCTTTCAGGAAGGAAGAGAAAACTAGCCAAACATATTTGAAATTTTGAATTCACCGGTCGCCCGGCCGATGATCGAGTTGTCGAGACAAGATCGGAGGACCGACGACCGATGGAACTTTTCGCAAAGCTGTTTTCCAGCCTGCTGGTTTTTGTATACCACTGCTTCGACCGCATCGTCATCCATGGATATCTGAGCGGGCTGTCGCGCCCGGAACAAGTCGTCTACTTTTTCCGCGATGTCATCGGGGTTCCCGTAGTGGATAAGGCGGCGTTGAGCAAAAGAACCGGCGCGTATCGGGGTTGGGTCGAGGCGTTCGCCCACAATCACCACATCCCGATGGAATGGGCACAGAAGGGGGTCCGCAAGGAAGATTCCGTGCGGCCCTTGTTGCGGCGCATGGAGCGGGCTGGGCAGTACGGCGTGTATTTCATATTCCAAAGTATGGAACAGGGGCCGACCTTCCGCTGTTCGGCGCCCAAGTTTCCCACCCAAGATCCCAACTACCGCATTCTGAGGCAGCAGCGGAGCCGTTTCACGCATTACTATTTCTACCTTCGGGACGAAACACTGGGGCCGATGGTGATGCGCGTGGCGTCATTCTTCCCTTTTCAGGCGACCTATTATCTCAACGGCCACTGCTTCATCGAGCAGGAACTGAATCGTGGCAAAATCGGCTTCCGCAAAAATGACAATGCGTTCCTGGCCGTGGAGGATGTCGCGGCCCTGCAAGGGGCTGCCGATCGGCTCACGGGGGAGGTGATCCGACAGCGTCTGGACTACTGGACGCTGCTGCTGGGGCCGAAGTTCTCCAAGCGCGAGCGAGGTGCGATGAATCTGCACCGGTTCTACGCCGTCAACCAGATCGAGTACTGCCGCAATTTCATCTTCAAGCGCAACTTTCCCATTCACCGCATCTTCGAACGGTCCTGCGAGATTGGGCTGTGGCGGCTCAGCGCGCAAAAGATCAGCGAGCTCTTCGGCTGCCGCGTCACCAAGAAACTGAAGGGGAAACTCAACACCACGCTGGAGCAGGTCGAGCACGGGCATCATGTCTTCCGGGCCTACTTCAAACACGCCTTCGTAAAGCAGTACGAGAAGTTCTCCACCTTCTTGCGCAATGAGATCTGCTCCAATAATCTGTCCGACTTCGGGCTGAAGAAGGGCCTGGACCACCTGGCCGCCGTGCGCGAGAGGTTCCTGGCAATTACCGACCGCTTCGCCGCCTTCCAGTCGCAGTGCTTGAACGTTCACGTCGAGTTCCCGCTCTTGCAGCGTTTGGCGCTACCGATCACCTTGGGAACCGCGAAGACTCCCGGCATCAAGATTCACGACACGCGCATGATCCGCCTCATGGAGGTCTTGCTGCATGGCGGTACTACGGTCGGCGGGTGGACGGCCAAGCAGATCCACGTCGCCATTCTGACCGCCTTCGAACCTTCCGTTGCGCGCTACGGTTTGAATCAGCTCCGCTATGATCTGCGCAAAATGAAGGCGCATGGTCTGATCGAACGGGACGGCAAACGATATGCCTACCGCCTGACCAACAAGGGAACCAAGGTCGCCCTCACCTTCGTGCTTTTCCACCAGCGCATATGCGGTCCTCTTGCCAACAGCCTCTTTCACCACCAACCCAACAGCCATGCCCGGCCCCACAGTAAATTGGAAGCCGCCTACCACAAAGCCGACGCATCCATCCAAACCGTCATCCAACTACTTCAGGCAGCATAAGGTTTGTTGAAGTATTTCTGTTTACGATTAAAGGCGTAAGAATCTAGCGCAGAGGTCGAAGGACCGCGCCGGTGAAGTCGTCCGGCCCGAGCAGATGAGCCGGAGCCCAGCCGATATCGCGGAAACGGCGTGGTGAGGCGCTGAGCACAACCTGAAAGCTGCTTTCATCCGCCGGGTTCTCGGGGAGTTTTCCTGCCTGCGGGAAGACCAA
>JBBSHD010000256.1:0-3903 GCA_038253455.1 Terriglobales bacterium
CAGTTGAGATGAGCCGGATCTCGTTCCGCATGGACTTTAATCTTGTGCCCGTCGATTTCGATGAAGTCTGCGCCGGAAGCAATCTTGTGCGGCAGGTTGCCCATGATGGAGTCGTACTTCAGAAGATGGGCGAGGGTCTTGGGACTGGTCAGGTCGTTGACGGCCACAAATTCGATGCTCTTGTCGTTGAGGGAAGTGCGCAGGATGTTGCGCCCGATGCGTCCAAAACCGTTGATCCCAACTTTTATTGCCACGTTTCCTCCGGAAGGCGTTTGCAGGTGATTGGATCAGGTAATTTCTGTCGTGAAAGTCACGCGAAAATAAAGGCGAATCAAGCCTAACATCGAAGATTATTCAGGCGCAACAAATCGGAGTTGGGCGTTGACCTGCTGCATGCGATGTCTGTTGTCACACGCAGTTGCGCGTGCCTGCAAGTGGGGTGCCGTCTCGTTTGCCTTTAGGGAAAGACCTTAGTGCGACGGTTCAGTTAGACCGGGATTCACTTCGTGTGAGGCGTCCGGCAAAGTGCGATGCTCATTGAACCATCCCAACGTTCTGGCTTCAAACTCGCTATGTGCTGCGGTCCAGGCCCCAGTGTGAAACGCTTTGGGGACAAGCCACAGTTGCACATGTCCTGCGCCCGCCTGGGCGAGTGCAACGGAGTGACGAGGCTCGATGTTGCGGTCCTCCATCCCGTGAATTAGCAGTACCGGAACATTGGAATGTTCGAGGGCATCCCATGGGCTCGGTTTAAGCAGGTCGACGTTGTAACGCATTCCGGCGTAAAGAACCGCGAAATCGATCACCGGCCTGCCGAGGGTCCGACCAAACCACGACCCTAAGTGGACCGGCCCGGAAATTCTCTCGTAGCTCATTTCCCGCGCGGTGGAGAAGGGGCTCTCAACCACCACGGCACAGTAACGCGGCTCTACTGCAAGGGACTGAAGCATCAACGCCGCGCCGTAGGACTCACCGAAACCATAGATACATCGTTCAGGCGGAGGGTCATGCGCACAAACCCACGAGACCCAGCGGTGAATGTCATCAATTTCTTTGACTCCGTAGGTTGCGACGTCGCCGCCGCTCTCACCATGAGCGCGCGCATCGGGTAAGAGGACGGCGTAGCCATGGTCCAAAAATAGTTGAGCGTAACCAAAGACCCCTTCACGATTGTCGGTGATTCCGTGAAGAAGGATGACGGCGTTACCGTTGAAACTTTCGGGATGAACGTACCATCCTCGAAGCGCCAGGGGATCTTCCGATCGAATCGTGACTGGTTGCAGATCCGCGTGATAACGGGAACGAATTGACAGCCGTTCTGATACTTGGTGACGCAGAGGAAGGCGCCTCAAGTGCAGGCTGGCCTCAGTGGCGACAACTCCGGCGATCGCAGCCAGCAACAGGTATGCGCTGCCCAGTATTGCGATGACCTTGACCAGTCGGCTCACAGTTGTATGTACGGCTAGCTGACGGATTAGTTCATGACGATTTCTGGAATTCCAATATGAGTGCGGTGCAAGATGATGAATGCCGAATGGCGCCAGCGGGATTTGCCCGGCAAGCGTTGCCTGTGTTAAAAGCGCATCATGCGTAAATGGATGGGCGAGCGCATCAAGCGCCGCAAACCAAAGACATCTCCTGAAGTGGAATCCACCGGTAAGATCGGCCAGCCGATCGATCCCACGTTACCCGCGGCGCTGCAACCTTCATACCCCGATCAAATCGCCAGACCGGCGGCGCGCGAACCTATTGAGATTGATCCGCCCCAGCCCCAAACCAGCGGTTACGAAGAGCGCGCTCCTCTAACTCCTCAGCCCGCCCAGCCTTCAGCTCGCGCCGACTCAGGACGGGCTTCCCGGCCAGGAAACCAGCGCGGCGGTCGGCAGGGACAGGGCCGAAACGCACAGTGGTCGCGGGACCGCGGCGGACGCGCGGCTGCGCCGCCAGCTTCCACCCGTTCGCAAGCCGGGTCGGCAGCGCGGGACGTTCCCGGTTCTCCACGGGCGAGCTCGCAGCTACCCGAGGCAAATCCCCAGGCGGGCATGCAGATGGAAACCCAGCCGGAATCGCCCAACGCACCTCCCGGCGCGGCGGGCGCAGCCACACTGGCGCCGCCTCCCAAGCCTACTGCCAGCACGCCACGCGGCGTGGTGGTGCTGGCCATCGGTCTCCCTGGGTCGGGCAAGACCACGTGGTTCAAGCGCCGCGGGGTCACGCCGCTTTCCAGCGACATGCTGCGGTCAATACTTTTTGATGACATCACTGAACAGAGATACCAGGGACTGGTTTTCTCCACCCTGCGCTCTTTGCTGAGAGCGCGGCTAATCGCCAAGATGCCGTGGAATTATGTTGACGCCTCCAACCTGTCGCCCAACGAGCGCCGCCAGTGGATCAAGATGTCGCGGAGCTATGGCTACGAGGTGCAAGGGGTGTTCTTCGATGTCCCCCTGGAAATTTGTCTGGAGCGCAACCGCAAGCGCGAACGCTCGGTGAACGAAGAAGTCATGCACCGCATGGCTTCAAAACTGAAGCCTCCGACGTTCGAAGAAGGGTTCACCAAGATCGTGGTGGTGCGGGTCAAAAGTTCAGTGGCTCCCGCCGATGACGATCCGGCGTAGCCCGAGTTTTCTCTGCACCGCAGTCTTCACCTGCCGTCCTACGCCGCTGTCCTAACCTAAAGAATGAAAACATCGAGTCCTGAGGGTGGAGATATTTTCTACGAAGTAATGGGCCAGGGCCCTCACTTGGTGCTTCTGCATCCGTTCCCGGTAAACCACCATTTCTGGAAGCCGGTGGCGGCGCTGCTCTCCGACAAATTTCGCATCATCCTTCCTGATCTGCGCGGCCACGGCGAATCACCCGGCGGCGAAGCTCCCATACCCATGGCGCAACATGCCGCCGACGTGATCGCGGTGTGCGACGCGGCCGGGGTTGGCCGCGCGATTTTTGGCGGCGTATCCATCGGCGGATACGTGCTCTTCGAGTTGTGGCGGCGAATTCCCGAGCGAATTTCCGCGTTGATTTTTTGCGATACCAAGGCGTCGCCTGACACCGCCGAAGCGCGCAAGGGACGCCTCCAAGCCGCCGATGACGTGCTGCAAAGCGGCCCGGGAGAATTTTTCGACGGCATGATTCCCAGGGTGATAGGTGAAACCACCCGCCGGCGCAGGCCTGACCTGGTAGCCGCGGTGCGGGCGATGATGAACACCAACCGCGCCGCGGGAATCGCCGGAGTGCAGCGCGGAATGGCGGCGCGCCCCGATTCATTACTTACTCTCAAAACCATCTCCGTCCCCGCGTTGGTGCTGGTGGGCGGCGAGGACACATCGACGCCCGTGGCGGAGGCCGAATTAATGAACCGCCAGATGCCGCACAGCCAGCTTCGCGTGGTCCCCGGCGGTGGGCATTACGCGGTATTTGAACAGCCGGAGACCGTTGCGGGTATGATGCGCCAGTTCCTGCTCGATTTGCGGATGTGACCCGGGAGGTTTCGTTTTCCCGGCACAACCAATACAATTCATGCTCATGCTTGATGCCAGCTTAGTTCCGCAAAATACCCAGGTGAGTGGCGCCGGTGATGGTGAGCCTCTGGATATTTCGGCTGCCGCCGGTCGAATCTTTTTGCTCACACTGCATATCACCGGCATCATCGAGCAGCAGGCGCTGGATGTAAGCGTCTGGGGTTCGGCCGACGGCACGGCCTGGGGCGAGAAATCGCTGGCGGCGTTTCCCCAGAAGTTCTACTTGGGCAAGCATCCTTTGCTGCTGGACCTGACCGCCAAGCCGGAAATACGGCTGCTGCGCGCCCACTGGCAAACCAATCGCTGGGGCCGCGGCGACGGCGTCCCCATGTTTGAATTTGATCTCACCATCAAGGAAGTTCCCGCCGAGCTGTTGCGCGAA
>JBBSHD010000257.1:0-3895 GCA_038253455.1 Terriglobales bacterium
CCGGAATTATTAACTGATAACCAAGGAGAAACCCATGCCCCCAATTGACTATGACGGAACCTACACCAGCACTACCACAATCGCCGGACTGAGCGGAACCATGACCATCAGCGGCGGCAACACCTCGTTTTCATATACGCCCAGCGGCGGCACTCCCCAGGCGTTTACCCCATCGAGCAAGGGCGCCAGCATTGCCTTCAAGCTCACCGTGGGCGGGGATTCTTACGATTTTCACGGAGTGTTCACCCAGGGCAACTCTAACAAACAATACAAAGGCACCATCCACCAGGAGGGCAAGTCCAGCGAGAACGATCCGACCTGGACCGCGAGCACTTAGCCGCATGACTTTTCGCCGAGGCTTGGCGGCCATGCCTCGGCGGTTTCATGGCTTTGCCGGCACGCTATGAACATCAGGCCCAACCTCGCAAGGTTTGCGCTCCTCGCGCTGGCCATGGTCTTGCTTGCATTCGGAAACCCTGTGCTCGCGCAGGTTGCGGGGCCTCCACCCGCTACTGCCGCGCCCCCGGAAATCCCTCTCGACATTCGTGAAGGTTTGACGCTGAGCGCGGAGCTGAGAGGTGGAGAGAGCCGCGCATATAAATTCTCCAGTTCCAAAGACGAATTCGTCAACGCCGTCATCGACCAGCAGGGAATTGACGTTGAAGTGCGGCTCGTCGCCCCCTCCGGAAAAGAAGTCGCGTGGATTGATTCTTTCAACGGAAGTCATGGAATCGAACCCATCGCTGCGGTGCTGCCGGAGACCGGCATCTATCACCTGCAAGTCGTTTCGGGAAATCCCAAGGCGGCCGCCGGCCGCTACGAATTAAAGATTCTCGTTTTGCACCCCGCCACATCTGAAGATCGCCAGTTCGCCGCAGCGCAAAAATCTCACGCAGCCGCGATCCGGCTGCTCAATGAAAACACCGCGGTTTCGCGGCGCGCTGCCATTGAGCAATGGCGCGCGGCCCTCGATGTTTTTACTCCCGCGCTCGGCGGCGAACATTATTCCCGCGCCATGATGCTGTACGGAATCGCCCTCGCCCACGCTCATTCCAGCGAATTCCACAGCGCGCTCGAAACTTTGCCGAAAGCGTTGCAGCTCTTTCGCGAGGCGCACGATGCCGGCATGCAGGCCCAGATTCTCACCTTGATGGGGGGCTCATACGACGTGCTGGGCGATCTTCCCCAGGCGCGCGCGATCTACCAGCAGGCGCTGGACCTGGCGCGCAGCGTGCATGCCTCCGCCACCGAAGCCTCGGTGCTCAATAATCTCGGCAAGATTTACCACGACCAGGGGGAGTGGCAGAATGCGCTCGATTACTACCAGCAGGCGCTGCCGCTGTTCCACGCGCTGGGTGATCGTCGGCGCGAGGCCATCCTGCTCAATAACATTGGCGTGGTCTATGACCGGCTGGGCGACCCGCAAACCGCGCTCACCTACCTGCAGCAAACCCTGCCTCTGCGCCGCGCCATTGCCGACAAGGCGGGCGAAGCCGATACCCTCAAGAACATCGGCTACGCGCACGCCCTGCTGGGGCAGAACGAGCTGGCGCTGCAATCCTACCGCGACGCCCTGGGTCTGCAATCGGCGGTGGGCGACAAGCGGACCGAGGCCGGCACCCTCGATTATGTAGGCCGGATGTATGCCGATTCCGGCCACCCTGATCTGGCGCTGGATTCGGCGCAGCGCTCGCTGGAATTCAGGCGCGCCACCCACGACCGGCGCGGCGAGGCCCTCAGCCTGGCCAACACCGGGAACGCCGACCTGTTGTTGCAGCGGCCGCAACCCGCGGTGGAAGCCGAACAGCAAGCCCTCGCCATTTACCGCTCCATCGGCGACCGGCGGGGAATTGTGGAAGCGCTCGAACTGGAGGCGCGCGCCGAGCGCGATCTGGGCCAGCTCACCGCCGCGCGTGCCCACATCGAAGAGGCCCTGGCGCTGGTGGAGGAACAGCGCCAGAGAGTTTCCGGGCAGGATTTGCGGGTCTCGTACTTCGCATTAAGTCACGATTCCTACTCTTTTTACATCGAGCTGCTGATGCAGATGCACCAGCAGGATCCCTCGCAGGGATTCGATCGTCAGGCGCTCGAAGCCAGTGAACGCGCGCGCGCCCGCGGGCTGCTTGAGCTGCTGACCGAGGCGCGGGTTGATATTCAGCAGGGCGTATCACCGGAACTGGCCGCGGAAGAGCAGAAGATCGAGCAGGCGCTGGCGGTTAAATCGGAGCGCCTGACCCAATCCCTGGGGCGGTCGCAGGGCTCGCCGGAGCTGGAACAGTTGAAGAGCGAGGCCGCCGATCTGGAACGCCGTTCCCAGCAGATCAGGGCGAACATCCGCAAGAGCAGCCCGCAATACGCCGCGGTTACCCAGCCGCATACCCTCAACATCAGCGAAATCCAGCACCAAGTGCTCGATCGGGATACCGTCCTGCTGGAGTACTGGCTGGGCGAGCGCGCCAGCTATGCGTGGACGCTCGATGGCGACGGATTACATAGTTTCCAGTTGGCGCCCCGCCGTGAGATTGAAGATGCGGCGCGAGAGATTTACGCCATGATCACCACGCGACCCGCTCCCCGCGGCCCCGCCGCCGCAGCCCAATGGCGCGACCGCACCCAGCGTCTAAGCCGCATGGTGCTGGCGCCGGTGGTGGCGGCCATCCGCGGAAAACGCTTGCTGCTGGTGCCCGACGGCGGACTGCAATACATGCCATTTGCCATGCTGCCGCTGCCCGACGGCAAATCGGCGGACGCGAAATCCGGCGGGGACAAATCAGCGGCCGCGCGCCCGGCCGGCGGCGTTCCACTGATCACGCAACATGAGATCGTTACGTTGCCTTCGGCGTCGATCCTGGCGGCACAGCGCGCACAACTCGCCGGACGCCAACCCGCCACGCACGAGCTGGCGGTGCTGGCCGACCCGGTCTTTAATGTGGGCGACGTGCGGGTTCAGTCAGATGCAAACCGCTCTGCGGTTTCGGCGCCGGTAACCCCTTCACGCGGCGAAGGCGATGCGGCGCGAATTCTCTTTCATCCCGCCGCCCGCCATCCCAACGGCAGCGTGTCGACGGTCACCGCATTCATTCCGCGACTCCCGTTCACCCGCAAGGAAGCGCAGGAGATTCTGGCGGTTTCCTCAGGCGCCGGCAATCTTTCAGCCCTCGACTTCCAGGCCAGCCGGGCGACGGTGGTGAGCAACCAGTTGAGCCAGTATCGCTACGTGCACTTCGCCACCCACGGTTACCTCGACAGCGACCAGCCCGAGCTTTCCGCGATCGTGCTGTCGCTGGTCGATGAACGCGGCCATGCGGAAGACGGGTTCCTGCGCGTACATGACATTTACAACCTCAAGCTGCCCGCCGAAGTGGTGGTGCTGAGCGCGTGCGAAACCGGCTTGGGCAAAGAAATTAAAGGCGAAGGACTGGTAGGCCTGACCCGCGGATTCATGTACGCCGGCGCCGCCCGCGTGGTGGTCAGCCTGTGGAGCGTAAGCGACAAAGCCACCGCCGAGCTGATGGCAGCCTTCTACGCAAGACTGCTAAAACAACACCAGCGTCCCGCCGCCGCGTTGCGCGCAGCGCAACTGCAGATGATCGGCAAGAAACAGTGGGATGCTCCGTACTACTGGGCTGGTTTTATTATTCAGGGTGATTGGAACTAGAGGTTGAAGCGCTTAGAGCAGCACGGCGCTAATGTTTGGTTCCTGAACATCAATAAATTAAGGCCCTGACAAATTCCCGCTTCAAAATAAAATCTCAATAATAAGTTGTCATTCTGACGATCCCCGGCTTTATCGGGGTGAGGAAGAATACCTACCCTCTGCAGAACTGTCAGCTTGCCCGATGGTTCATCTCCGCCGAATACTGACCACGTTACGAGGACGGTCGAGCGCGGTGCC
>JBBSHD010000258.1:0-3857 GCA_038253455.1 Terriglobales bacterium
CAGTACATGCGAACGGCTAATTTACGGGCGGCGGCCACCTTGGCCACCCCCTTGGGTTTCTTGTGACACAGATGCGCATAGTGCTTGCGGAAACCCGGCTCCGTGCGCACTGCCGATTGCGCGGCCTCGACCAGTAAGGTGCGCATTAAGCTGTTGCCTTGCTTGGTGATGGCTCCCAGCCGGCGCCGGTTTCCTGAACTATCCTCTTCCGGAATCAGGCTCAGATAGGAGCGCAGGCCAGGCGCGCAGCGGGTGTTGATCGCGATGGCCATCCTGCCCCGTCCCCCGCTGCGGGCCGACGATCCTACGAGGTCACTGGAGCCCCCGAGCTTCTGCGGGCGTTCTTACATCCCCTATCGCCACGTCCCCACCTGATATCTACCAAAAACCCAATTTCCCTTATAGACTCCTTATATATGGCACGCCCCCCGGCTCGAACTTTGCTCACTAGGCTACCTGCGCTCCTTATTTCGCTGGTGATTATGCTGTCCGTTACTTCCGCCATGGCTCATCCTTCCTGGCAGCCGGTGCGGGCTGAGGATTTCGTTATCTCTGAAGATGGGGCGCAGCGGGCGGCGGGGGCGGTCATTCTCTATCGCGAGGAAGTGGCTGACGACAGCCATCAATTTACTTACAAATATATTCGCGAAAAGATTCTTTCTGAGGATGGCCGCGACTATGCCAACGTGCGCATCCTCTACTTCAGCGACGTTTATGCGATCACCGAGCTTCAGGGACGAACCCTGCATCCGGATGGCTCCATCACCGAGTTTGACGGCCAGAGTTACGACCGGCCGATGTATAGCGGCAGCCGGCTGCGCGCCATGGTCAAGACTTTTACTCTGCCCCACGTTGAAGTCGGCTCCATCATCGAATACCGCGACAAGCAGCAATGGCTGAGGGACCTGCCGTTTTCGCGGCGCTGGATCATTCAGGAAGACCTCATGCAGAAGCACGTGAAACTCGCGTTTGTTCCGGCGCGACATCGCGGCTTCTTCCGGCGGTCGCGCAATCCGGTCTATTGGGCGGTTTCAGGGACCCCGCCCGGTCTTGTGCCTAAGGCCAACCGAAAAGACGCCTTGGAAATGGAGTTGCATGACGTTCCCGCTTTTGAGCCGGAGGAATTTTCCCTGGTCGATGCCGACCTGAAGATGCGGGCATCGTTCTTCTATGGCAAGAACAAGTCATTCAACGTCGCCAAATTCTGGCGCGATGAAGGATCGATCTGGTCGGCGGGCGCCGACAAATTTATCGGCCACAGCCAGGCCGTCGCCGAAGAGGCCGCCAAGGTCATCGCCGCCGGCGACAGCGACGAGCAGAGGGCGCGCAAGCTCTACCTGCGCGCGCAGCAGATCGAGAACCCCGGCGGCGTGCGGGGACTTTCCGCCGCCGCCCTCAAGACCTACCGTTTTTCCTCAAACATTGAAGGCGTCGTGACCCAGAACATCGGCGGACACCTCGACATCAACCGCGCCTACGCGGGCCTGTTGCGCGCCGCCGGAATCAAGTCGTACATGATGCGGCTGGGCTCGCGCGAAGGCCAGATGTTTGATTCCGACCTGCCCGACTGGAGCCAGCTTACCGATGAGATCGTCGTCGCCCGGATCGATGGCAAGGATGTCTTCCTTGATCCCGGTACGCGCTACTGTCCTTATGGCCTGTTGCGCTGGCAGTACACCATGCTGGGCGGACTTCGCCAGGTCGCTGGCGGCACTGAGATCGCGCACACTCCGCCGCCCGACGCGTCGCAAACCGTGACCCGGCGCAACGCCAAATTTTCGCTTGACCCAGCCGGCAACCTGGCCGGAAACATTACCGTGGAATTCACCGGACAGAGCGCGTTGGTGTATCGCATGGCCGGCTGGCGTGACGGTGAAGACGGGCAGAAAGACTTGCTGACCAAACAACTCACCGAATGGCTGCCCGCGAGCACCCGACTGAAGGTCAACCAGGTGGAAGGCGCGACCGATGAAAACCTGCCGCTGGTGGCGCATTTCTCGGTCACGATTCCTGCGTACGCGGCCAGCGCCGGCGAACGGCTGCTGGTGCCCAGTGAAATCTTTGAGGCCAACACCAAACAGGTCTTTACCCGGGACCGCCGGCTGCACGCCATCTTCCTGCCATATCCTTTCCGCGAGGTCGATCAAGTGTCGATGGCCTTGCCCGCGGGCGTTGAAGTTGAGGGCCTGCCCCGGTCGCAGGCAGTTTCAGTTCCGTTTTCTTCTTATCACACGATGCGCGAGCAAAGCGGGCGTACCCTGATCTTCAATCGCGATCTCACGCTGGGCGCGACCTGGCTGCCCGCCGATGCTTATCCCGAGTTGCGTGGCTTCTACAAAAAGGTAAAGGCCGGTGATGAAGAGCAGGCCGTGCTGCGGTTTAACAGCTCGCCGCAGAACCGGTTGCGGACGATCACCAATGGGCTGGGGCCGTTGTTGATGTAGGTTGGCTGCGGGCGGAAGTGAGCAAACCCTATCGGAATGAGAATTCCGAATGCGGCCCGAGAAAAAACCTGGCCCACCAATTCCGTAAAACCGGAATGGAATTGCATTTCCTCATCCTGCCATCTTTTCTGTGATATAAACCATTTGATTCGGGATTTTGGGCCCCATCCCACCTTTATCTATCCCCCTTTTGCGGTTGTGCAGTGTTTTAACTTGCGGGCTTCGAGGCATGCAATGCGATTATCATTTTTCCGCACTCGTTTTTTCTGCCTGGCGATTTTGCTGCTGATGTCTTTCTCCCGGGCCCGCGCCTTTCAGGTTTGGCTGCCGCTCGCTCCGCAGGAACTGAAGATGATCGCGGAGCCCCAGCAGCCGGGCGCCGATGCCGTGATTCTCTATCGCGAAGAAGTTACCGACGAAGGCAAGCAATTTCGCTCCACCTATATCCGCGAGAAGATCCTTACCGAGCAGGGCAAGGCGCTGGCCAGCGTCAAAGTTCCTTATGACAACCGCCAATTTTCGCTGGTGGACATCAAGGCTCGCACCATCCATCCCGATGGCTCGATCATCAATTACGAAGGCAAGCCGTTCGACGAGGTCGTGGCCAAAGGCCGCGGCATCAAGATCATGCAGAAGGCGTTTGTGCTGCCGGATGTGCAGCCGGGCTCCATCATCGAATACCAGTACAAGCTGCACTGGTACGACGATATCGCCTACGACGCCTATTGGACGGTGCAGGACGACCTGTTCCAGAAGCACGCAAAATTCAAATTCATTCCTTTCGCTTCCGGCATCGTGCGCAATCGCAGAGGTGAAGAGCTGCCCTCGGTGTACTGGGTAACCATGGGGTTGCGCAAGGACATGGCGCCGCAGTGGATCGACAACCACCAGGCCCTGCAGGTTGAAGTCAACGACATCCCCGCATTTGTGGCGGAGCCTTTTTCCCTGCCGGAAGAACAACTCAAGTGGCGGGTCTCGTTCTACTGGGCGCGCAACGCGGGCGCCGGTGAGTACTGGAAGACGGAAGGAAAGTACTGGTCGAAAGAGGTGGAAAATTTCATCGGCCATCATTCCGCGATCGTGGCCGAGGCCGCCAAGGTGGTCAGCGCGGGCGACTCTCCGCAGAAAAAAGCGGAAAAACTTTATGCCCGCGCTCAGCAGATCAAGAATCTCACCTTTGACCCCGCGGCGGCCAGGCAGGCGGGCAAATCCAAACCCAGCAAGAACATAGAGGATGTGCTGAAGCTGGGCGAAGGCAACCACATCGAGATCAACCGGCTGCTGGCCGGGCTGCTGCGCGCCGCGGACATTCCCGCCTACATGATGCGCGCCAGCACCCGCAATGAAAAGGTGTTTGACGCCAACCTGCCCAACTGGAACCAGTTGAGCGGTGAGCTGGTGATCGCCACCATC
>JBBSHD010000259.1:0-3843 GCA_038253455.1 Terriglobales bacterium
CATGGCTCGCTGGCGGGCGACCCTGTCCGCAAGGAAAATAACGGGAACCGCAAGAAAAGATTCGGGTTTGCCGCCCCGGCATCGTTTGCCGCCAAGCCCGCCGCCGGTTTGCTGGATGGCGATCGCGCCAGCCAGATGGAGCAGCGGGTGGACGAAAAGGCCAAGTCAGAATATCTGCAGACCGCCTTCTCCGACGCCATCGCCATTTACATGCTGTCGTTGTACCTCGACGTGGATTACTACGATCTGCGCGAGCGCGAATATCCGTTGCTGGCGCCCTCGGCGCTGGCCGAGCGTTTGCGCTATGTCGCCGAAGTCTTTCCGCCGAATTCCGGGTTTGAGTTCGCCATCCACTACAAGCGGCGTTCCTGAAGCGGCTTAAATGATCGCCCACCTTCGCGGACAACTCCTCTCCAAGCATCCCAACCAGGCGGTGGTCGAGGCCGGCGGAGTGGGCTACGACGTCGCCATCACCATTCCCACTTTTTCCGAACTGCCCGCCGCCGGTCACGAAGTTTCCCTGCATATTCACACTCACGTGCGTGAGGACAGCCTGGCCCTGTTCGGATTTCTGCGGCTGGAAGAAAAACAATTGTTCGAGCGGCTGATTGGCGTAAGCGGTATCGGGCCCAAACTCGCAATCACGGTGCTGAGCGGCATGACCGCGGCGAAGATGGTGAGCGCCATCCGCGGCAACGATATCGCGGCGCTCACCCGGATTCCCGGCATTGGAAAAAAGACCGCGGAGCGCATGGTGCTGGAATTGCGGGACAAGCTCGAAGGCTTTGGCGGAGAACCCGCGGCGGTGGGCGCGGTTTCCCCGGTGCAGGACGACGTGCTGTCAGCCCTGGTCAACCTCGGGTACCAGCGGGCGGCGGTGGAGCGCGCGGTGGCAGCGGCATCCAAAATCAGCGGCGCCGGCGAGTCGTTTGAGGTGCTGTTTCGGGAATCGCTGGCCGCGTTGGGGAGGTGAGTTCCGCAGTATGCAGCTTCGATATCTTAAGGTTCAGAATGCGCTTGTGGAAAGGACGATCCCCAAAGCCCTGGAAGATTCCTGGGTTGTCCGGGGCAGGTTAAAGGCAGGCTGCGCGTAGGACCAATTCGATGGCCGGGTGAATCCATTGATTCAGGCTGGGACTCCTGCCGCCCTATAGGAAACAAAAGGTTCCTCGGCTGCGAAGCTGTGAAATAACCCTAAAACCGAAAAAACTGCCAACTCCAAGTTGCTGAATGTGAATGAGTTAGTGATTTGGAATTTTGATCTCTTGGGGTTATTTCACAGCTTCTGCGCTCGGAATGACAATTCATTTGAAACCGGCGCTCTGTTCCGGAGGATATATAACAACGCTGCTTCTGTTCCTGAGGACATATAAGAACGTTGCTTCTGTGCCGGAGGATATATAAAACGGGGCTGCCGTTCCGGAGAAACCAATAATTTTCGAGTTTTGCACCGGACCCTGCAGTCCGCTGCTCCCATCGACAAGCGTCGTTACTTCTGCACGCGCTGCACTTCGCGGATGCCGGGGATTTTTCTTATACCAGCCAGTATCCGGTCGAGGTGCTTGAGGTCTTCGATATCCACCAGTAGATCGACGGTGGCGTGATCGTCGAACGAGCGGGATTCTATGCTGCGGATGTTGGTGCTGTCGTCGCTCACCACCGCGGTGAGCTGCTTCAGCATGCCGGCGCGGTCGTCGCACTGCACCGTCAGCTTCACCGGGTAAGTATCGCTTTCGGATTTGCGGCTGCTTTCCCAATCGACCACGATGCGCCGGTCGGCGTTGTACAGCAGGGTGGTCAGGTTGGGACAACTGCGGGAATGGACGGCGACCCCTTTGCCGCGGGTCACGTAGCCGATAATTTCTTCGCCGCGAATGGGATTGCAGCACCGGGCGCGATATACCAGCAGGTCATCCTGTCCCCTGACCTTGATGACCCCGCTTTCGGAGGCGCCAAAGACCCTGCGCACCACCCCGCCGATGCCGCCCGCCTGGTCGGGTTCGGGGGTGGCGTCGGCGCCGGCGCTGGCCGGGGCCAGCTTGTTGAGCACCTGCCTTGCGGAAAATTTGCCGTAGCCCAGCGCCGCCATCATGTCGGGCTGGCCGGCCAGCCCGTATTCACCCGCTACCCGCTTGAAATCTTTTTCCTCGATGTTTTTGAGCGAGAGCTTGAACCTGCGCGCTTCCTTTTCGAGCAGCTTGCGGCCCACTTCGATCGCGCGCTCCCTCTGCTGGGTATTCAGCCAGTGCTTGATCTTGTTGCGGGCGCGCGTCGAGTGCACGAAGCCCAGCCAGTCGCGGCTGGGAGTGTGGCCGGCCTGGGTGATGATCTCCACGATGTCGCCGTTGCTCAGCTTCGATCGCAGCGGCGCCATCTGCCCGTTTACCCGGGCCCCGACGCAGGCATGCCCTACCTCGGTGTGAATGGTGTAGGCAAAATCCACCACGCTGGCCTCGCGCGGTAGGATCACCACTTTCCCTTTCGGCGTGAACGTGTACACCTCTTCGGGATAGAGATCGACTTTGAGCGTGGAAATAAATTCGGCGGGATCCGCGACTTCCTGCTGCCATTCCACCACTTGGCGCAGCCACGCCAGGCGCTGCTCGTCCTTGGCGCCGGGGGCGCCGTCTTTATATTTCCAGTGGGCGGCAATGCCTTCTTCCGCCATCTTGTGCATTTCTTCGGTGCGAATCCGCACCTCGAACGGAGTACCGTCCTCGGAGATCACGGTGGTGTGCAGCGACTGGTACAAGTTGGGGCGCGGCATGGCGATGAAATCCTTGATGCGCCCCGCCACCGGCCGCCACAAATTGTTGTGGATGGCGCCCAGAGCGGTATAGCAATCTTTCACCGAACCGGTGATGATCCTGACCGCGAACATGTCATAGACCTGGTCCACCGAGATGCGCTGCCGCAATAGCTTCTGGTGAATGCTGTACAGGCGCTTGATGCGGTATTCGACGCGCGCCTCCACGCCGTTTTCCTCAAGCTTGTCGCCGATGATGGCGACGATTTTTTTTAGCGCCTGCTCGCCCGCCTTGCGCCGGGCCTCCACCGCCACCCGCACCTGCTCGTAGGCCGCGGGATCGAGGTAGCGGAAGGCCAGGTCTTCGAGCTCGCCGCGCACCTTTCCCATGCCCAGGCGATGGGCGATGGGGGCATAGATCTCCATGGTTTCGCGGGCGATGATTTCCTGGCGTTCCGGGGAAAGGTGTTCGAGGGTGCGCATGTTGTGCAGCCGGTCGGCCAGCTTGATGAAGACCACGCGGATGTCATCCACCATGGCCAGCACCATCTTGCGCACGTTCTCCGCCTGGCGTTCCTGCTTGCTGGCAAAATCAATCTTGTCGATCTTGGTGACGCCTTCGACGATGTGCGCGACCTGCCCGCCGAATTCGCGATGGATGTCCTCGGTGGTCACCGAAGTGTCTTCCACAGAATCATGCAGCAGGCCGGCGGCGATGGCGGTGGAGTCAAGCTTCATCTCCGCCAGCACGGTGGCGACTTCCAGGGGATGCACGAGATAGGGCTCGCCGGACGCGCGCACCTGCCCGTTGTGGTGTTCCAGGGTGAACTTGTAAGCCTTGCGGATGATCTCCAGATCGTCGTTCGGACGGTTCTCGCGGACGAGCTTTTGCAGGTCACGAAATTTCGTGACCGTGAGCACGTTGGTGGCAATCTGGTGGCGCAGTGTCGCCATGAAGGATTATAACCGGCGCCTGCGCGGCTTTCGCGGCGCCGCCCGCGGGGACAGAATTGGATCCTCGTCCCCGCCGGCCATGCAGCGTGGTGGCTTAGAGCTCTTTGCGGCGGCGCGCCGGGGCGCTGGCGCGGAACGCTCCG
>JBBSHD010000260.1:0-3823 GCA_038253455.1 Terriglobales bacterium
AGTAGTGCTGCAGGATTTCAAAAATTCGCGCGCCCATGCTGGATATCTTACTTGGGGTGGAAGGGTTGTGCCGCAAGTTGGCTTTATTAGCCGCGAGCGATTTAGCTCTCGCTGGAATATGCCGACATCGGGAACCAAGCCAGATTAAAAGAAAACGCAGGGTCCTTCGCTCAAACAAGAAGCAAAGGCTCGCTCCAGGATGACAAGGGTTAGGGGGTTCGTGCTCGCCAAATTCTCTTCATGCAACTTCTGGAGATTTTCGCGTTTCTAGTCAAACCCAAACGCTTCGCTCTGAGGGTTCTTGCTCGCCAATTCTCTTTATGCAACTTCTGGAGATTTTCGCGTTTCAAGCCAAACCCAAGAGCCAACTACCGCACCCGCGCACCCGCAGCCTCCATACTTCTATTCGCTCAAGAATCTTTCCACGGCCTGGTTAAATTCATCGGGCAATTCCTCATAGGGAATGTGTCCCGCCGAATTGATGATGACTACCCGGGCGTTGGGGAAATTTTTTATCAGTTGGGAAGAGGCGGTAAGCTCGATGACCCGGTCTTCACTTCCCCAGATAAACAGGGTGGGGATGGCGGAAATTTCCGGCAGCAGCGTCTTTAACTCGTCTTCGTCCCGCGCCCATGCCCGCAGGATTCCGATCTGGGTCTGCACCGACCGCGGGATGGTCAGCGGCCCCGCATAGGCCGCCGGCGTATCGGAGGCCATGCGCGTTTCCATCCCGTAGAGCTTACCTAACCGCCATTTGCATATCGGGCTCGACAGGGGTTGAATCATGCTGACCAGCGCTCTGCCCAGAGGGTTTTCGGCAAACTTTACGATCGATGGATGGTAGCGCGACCACGGATTCACCGGGGACACCAGCACCATCTTTCGAATGTTCACAGGTTTCACGCTGGAACTCGGCGGAGCCTGCATGCCGCCCTCGGCAGGTTCAGGCAGCTTCTCGCGGCACATCCTGGCCAGCATCATGGCGATGGCGCCGCCGTGCGATGACGCGACCAGATCGACGGTCACAATCCCCAGGCGTTGCATGAATTCGAGCAGGCGGCTGGCATGTCCGCGCAGGCTCCAATCGAGGGAGCACGGGTCCTGCGGGCGTTCAGAATAACCGGCGCCCAGCATATCAACGGCATAGACCACCCGGCCCCGGGCCAGGGACGGCATGTTTTTGCGCCAGGAAAATGAAAATCCCCACAGGCCGTGGATCATGACCAGCGGGACCGACCCCGCGGCGGCATCGGGCCCGGGGCCAGCCTTGAGGTAGCGCATGCGGCCTCCGCGCACGTCCATCCATAGTTCTTCGACCTTCGGATCGTTCTCAGCGGGAATTCTGCTGGGATCCTCCCCCAGCAGAGGACGATTGGCGGCCGGCTTGAACGGGGTTTTAGGTGGCGCCACTTGAGCTCAGATCCTGTGGATATTGGCCTGAAATGTAGCGGCCCGGGATATCCGTAATTGTGGAGGTGGATTCCATTTTATATATAGTTGCGTTATCCCACCGCTTATAATGACGTTAACCGCTATATTTTTCAGTAGAACCGGGCCATAGTTGGCTTTAGGCACTTGGCATTCGACTTGCATATGAAATCTAAAGACTCTCAGGCAGCGCGGAACCCCGTCCGGCCCTCAGGTCAGGTTTTCATGAACCGGGATTTCCAAGTCCGCTCTTCTGCCATCCTTCTGTCTCTTTTCTCATTGGCCGCGCTGGTGTTTGCGTGGCTGAATTTCCAGAAAGAACGACAGATCCCTACTCCTTACGACGGCGTTTTCTGGGTGGAATCGGGAGAGCATCTTCGCGCCCAACGAGTCGATCCCGAAGGCCCGGCGGAGCATGCCGGCATCAAGGCCGGCGACGAGCTGATCGAGATCAATTCCCAGGCAGTGGTCAACGATGCCGCGCTGACCCGCCAGCTCTATCGCACCGGCATCTGGTCGAAGGCCAGCTACCTGGTGCAGCGGCAGCATGTGACCCTGACCGTCCCGGTGATCCTGGCGCCGGCCGACAAGTCGCCCAATATCGGGCTGCGCCTCATCGCCCTGATCTACCTCGGCATCGGCGTTTATGTTCTGCTCAGGCGCTGGACTGCGCCCAAGGCCACCCATTTTTATCTCTTCTGCCTGGTCTCGTTCGTTTTCTACTCATTCAAATACACCGGCAAATTCAATCTCTTCGACTGGTCCATCTACTGGTGCAACCTGGTCGCGGGATTGCTGCAGCCGGCGCTGTTTCTGCACTTCTCGCTCACCTTCCCTTCCACCAAGGCGTTCGCCCAACGGCATCGCTGGCTGGTTCCGGTGGTGTATGTTCCCGCCGCGGTTCTGCTGGGGGTGCAACTGGCGGCGTTCCGCTGGTGGGCGGCGACGGAATTGCTGCGTTTCAACCTCGACCGCATCCAGTTGTTTTACATGACGGTATTTTTTGCCGGCGCGGCTGGCGTGCTGTGGCATAGCTATCGCCACGCCGACAACCCCGTCCTGCGGCAGCAAATGCGGTGGGTCACGCGCGGCACCATCCTTGCGATCGCGCCTTATACATTTTTTTATGTAATCCCCTTCATGTACGGCGCGCTGCCCAGCGCTCTGATGAAGGCCTCGGTGCTTTCTCTGATTTTCCTGCCCCTGACCTTTGGCTACGCCATCGTGCGCTACCGGCTGATGGATGTGGACATCATCTTCAAGCGCGGCATGACCTATACCCTGGCCACCAGCGCCATCGTGGGCATGTACTTCCTGGTGGTGGCCATCACCGCCGAAGTGGTGCACACCCGCATGCCCAGCGCGGGGCCGGCGGGCTTGATCGTCGCCATCATCATTACTTCCCTGCTGTTCGAGCCGGTGAAGAAGCTGATTCAGGACCGCGTGGACCGCCTGTTCTATCACAACCGCTACGATTACCGGCGTACCCTGATCGGCTTTGGACGCGACCTCAGCGCCGAGCCTGACCTTGAGACCATGTTGAGCTCGGTGGTGGACCGGCTGTCCCGCACCCTGCTGGTGGACCGCATCGCCATCTTCCTGGCGCACGGGGACCAGGAACATTTCAACATGGCGCGATCGTTCGGCCTGGCGGCCGGCGCCGGGCCGCGTGATTTTTCTTTTATCACCAACGAACGCCCGGGCGGGCCCGACGGGCACGTATTTTTCGATAACCCGCGGCAGGCGGTGCGGCAATCTCCCGAAGCGCTGGCCACCATCTCCCATCTCGACCTCAACTATTTCATTCCCTGCCGGGTGCAGAACCGCACCATCGCCATCCTGGGGCTGGGCAAGACCAAGGACGGCGACTTCCTCTCCAGCGACGACGTGGAGCTGCTGGAAACCCTGGCGGGATACATCGGCATCGCCATCCAGAACGGCTTGCTGTACGCCTCGCTGGAACAAAAAGTCGTGGAGTACGAGCGCCTCAAAGATTTCAACGAGAACATCGTGGAATCGATCAACGTGGGGGTGCTGGCGGTGGATCTCGAAGACCGCATCGAATCGTGGAACTCGCAGATGGAAGTGATGTACGCCACGCCGCGGGCGCTGGCGCTCGACCGCTCGCTCAGCCAGATTTTTCCGCCGGCGTTCATGGACGCGTTTTACCGGGTGCGGCAGAACCCCGGCATCCACAACCTGTATAAATTCCGCCTGGGCTCTCCGTCAGGTGAGACCCGTATTGCCAACATCGCCATCGCGCCGCTGGTGACCCGCAACTTTCAGGTCATCGGCCGCCTCATCATCGTGGATGACATAACCGAACGCCTGGAGCTGGAATCGCAACTCAGCCAGGCGGAAAAAATGTCGTCCATCGGCTTGCTGGCGGCGGGTG
>JBBSHD010000261.1:0-3811 GCA_038253455.1 Terriglobales bacterium
ATCTCCTTCAATCTTTTCAGGCGGTCCTTGATCAGCTCGATCTCGTGCTTCGGCGTGTTGATGCCCTGCGTCGATTTCTTTTGGAACGCGTGGATGACCCAGATTTCTTCGGCGAGCTGAACCGCATAGATCACGCGGAAAGCACCGCCCTTGAACGGCAGCGCGATCTCGAAGATGCCTGAACCCAGTCCATGCATAGGCTTCGCTATGTCGGCCTTGGCGCCCTCGGCCGCGATAGTGAGCGCGGTCAGGCAGATCGAGCGCGCCCCCTTCAGGGAAGTCCTGGAATCCCTTCAGAGCGGTCCTGATCCATGAGATCGGCCGTGTTTTCCGAGTCTCCGCCATCGCTATCCGCGACAACTCATTTAATTCATGTTGTCATAGATGACAACGACTGTCAACCAAAGCCGGTTGTGGGCGAGTCCGCTCCGCGGACCGGGCTCTATGCGCTCGCGCACCGAGTCTCCGAAAGCCGGAGGCTCGGCCCAAGCGGGTAAGCCTCTGGCCGGCGCTGAAAGCCGCACGCATGAATCCCATCGAAGCACTGCGCTACGAATAGGCGTGAACCCGCCAACCCGCGACTTGAGCCGCGCCGGTAATTCGATTGCGGCAACCGCTGCGCCTTGGCTTCCTCACCATCGCCATGATCCTCAAGCCGCGATTTGACCCGCGCCCAGTGAATCCTTAAGATTCTACGCGGCAAATCATCTTTGCAGGACCGCGGAGCGCGAGGGCCAGTGCATTGATCGGGCAGACAATTTCTCACTACCGAATACTGGACAAGCTGGGCCAGGGTGGAATGGGCGTGGTGTATGAAGCCGAAGACACCACCCTGGGACGCCACGTTGCGCTGAAATTTCTGCCGCCCAAATGGCGAACGATCCCGCGGCCCTCGAGAGGTTTGAACGGGAGGCGCGCTCGGCGTCGGCCTTGAACCATCCCAACATCTGCATTATCCATTCCATCGAAAATTTTGAAAGCCATCGTTTTATTACCATGGAGCTGCTGCAGGGCGATACTCTCGACAAAATTGTTCAGGACCGGGGCATCGATTTCGGTACCGTTCTCGAGTGGGGAACCCAGATCGCCGATGCCCTCGATGCCGCTCACGGGCAGGAAATCGTCCACCGCGATATCAAGCCTTCCAACATTTTTATTACCAAGCGCAATACTGTGAAGGTGCTGGATTTTGGCTTGGCCAAGATTGCGCAGGCGGCCCGGGTATCGGCCACCGAGGCCACTCTCGATCCTCACCTCACCAGCCCCGGCATGGCGGTGGGCACCATCGCGTACATGTCTCCCGAGCAAGCGCGCGGCCAGGAACTGGACGGCCGCAGCGATCTATTTTCATTTGGCAGCGTGCTCTATCAAGTGTCCACCGGGAAAATTCCCTTTGAAGGCGCGACCAGCGCGGTCATATTTGACGCAATTCTGAACCGCGACCCGGTATCGCCGGTGGAATTGAGCCCGCTGTTGCCGCCGCGATTTGCAGACATCGTAAATCGCGCCCTGGAAAAAGACCGCGATCTTCGCTACCAGAGCGCGGCGGAAATGCGTTCCGAGCTCAAGCGCTTGCGCCGCGATACCAGCGGAAAGACCGCCCTGGGGCAGGGAATCAGCGCAACAGCCGCGCATTCTTCGAGCGGCGCCACTCCCGCCGCCGGCAGCGCGGCCAGCGGGGTGACGAGCACGGCGGCCGCCGCCGATAGCGCCGCCGCGATCCTTACCGGATTCTCCTCGGCCGGCAGCAGCAGCGGAAGTACACCAGGCGCGGGCGGGGTCAGCACCGCATCTTCCAGCTCGCAGATACTGCTCACCGAAGCGCGCAAGCACAAAGGGGGAGTGATGGTGGGCGCCGGGGTGCTGGCGCTCGTACTGCTGGGGGCCGCGCTGGCCATATGGAAATTTCTTCCCTTGGCCAAAAAACAGAGGCCTTTCGAAAAGATAAGCATCAGCCGCGCCACCGAAAACGGCAAGACCGTGTTCAGCGCCATCTCCCCTGACGGCAGGTATGTGGCCTATGTGCTGCGCGAGGGCCTGGTGCGCAGCTTGTGGGTGCGGCAACTGGCCACCGGCAGCAACGTGCAGGTGATTGCTCCCGAGCCGGGTTTCTACAGTGCGATCGCATTTTCCCCGGATGGCAACTACATCTTTTATTCCCACCAGAGAAAAGAAAACCCCGCAGTGGTTGATCTCTACTCGGTGGCGTCTCTGGGTGGAACCCCGGTGCGCCTGTTGAGTGACGCGTTTAGCCCCGCCATCTCTCACGATGGCAAGAAACTGGCATTTTTTCGAAGCACCCCTGATAGCCAGGGCGCCAGCCTGTTTATCTCCAATGTGGATGGCAGCAGTGAACGTTTGCTGACAACTCGCAGCGGGGTTGAGGGTTTCATTGGCCCTCCGCCATCGTGGTCCCCGGATGATAAGACCCTGGCTGTCGCAGCCGCCAACCTCACCAAAGAATTTTTAGGGGCCATCGTTTTGATTTCGGTGGATACGGGGGCGGTGCAACTTATCCCCGAAAAATTGTTTGTGCAGCAGGCCGCGTGGGCCCCGGATGGATCTGGGATCCTGATCACT
Source organism: Terriglobales bacterium (assembly GCA_038253455.1). GTDB lineage: Bacteria > Acidobacteriota > Terriglobia > Terriglobales > Acidobacteriaceae > JBBQWT01. The sequence goes on from JBBSHD010000261.1 coordinate 2,581, forward strand.
GCCGCGGAAAGGACCAATATCGATGTCGGCAAGATCTGGTGGCAACCCTATCCCTCAGGAAATGTTGAGCCGGTAAGCAATGACTTTAGCTCCTACCAGGGCCTGACCACGACTGCCGACGGCGGCGCCTTGAACTCCGTCCAGTTGCAGACTGATTTCACCATTCTGACCGGCGATGGCGTCCACTTCGACCAGTTGTCCCCTGTTCGTTCGGCGAAACTTGATGGCACCGCGCTGGCGTGGATGCCTGATGGCCAGTTGCTGATCGGAGATCAGGAATTTTTCATGAGCAAGGTAGACCCGGCGAATGGTAATCGAATCAAGTTGCCCACGCGATCAAGGAATTTTACAGTCTGCCATGACGGGACCATCGTCATGGACCGGCTATCGCCGGATAATGGCGTGCATATCTGGCGTAGCGATTCCAATGGCGGAGATTTGGTCGAAATCACCAGCGGGAAGGCTGACCAGTCGCCCCAGTGTTCCCCCGACGGCAAGAGCGTAATTTATCTGGGCGTCGAAGGCGGTCAAGGCCAGGCGATGCGTATTGCCATCGGCGGAGGGAACCCTCAAGTCCTGTTAAAACCCGTCACCAGTAACCCGCTTTATTCTTACGACGGCAAGAAAATTGCGGTGGGCGTAGTTGAAGGCCAGGGAACAACCAGAAAGCGGGTAATGGCCATTCTCAATTCAGAAACCGGCAGCAGGCTGCAAGCCGTGGACGTGCCGCCGTATGCAATCAACATGCAATGGACCCCGAATGACCAGGCCCTGGCGTATTCCCTGCAGATCGGCGAGGTCCATAACCTCTGGACCAAGCCGTTAAACGGAGGGCCCGCGAGTCAAGTGACCCACTTCACCTCCGATGGCATAACCACTTTCGCGTGGTCGGAAGACGGCAAAAAATTCGCCATGACCCGGTTCAAGCAAAGCGCGGATGCGGTTCTGTTTAAGAACGTGCACTAGGCAGGAAGTTTATTCGTGGATTGACGTTAACGGGCAGCCCGCGTTCGGCCCTATTCTTCGAGCGAACCTCGGGATTATTTCTCCTCGCGCGAATATCCGACCGCGCTATTTTCGATTATCACAGATTTTGAAAATAGCCCAAAACGGTATACCCGTCGCGAGCGCCCGCTTCTTCCAACTCCGTTGCTCTATTCGTCAGCACTCTTTGAATGTTTCGCAGAGCGCGGCATAGCTGGTAAGCTATGCCTTAGGGTCAGCCATGAAG
>JBBSHD010000262.1:0-3793 GCA_038253455.1 Terriglobales bacterium
CTTTTTTCCTGGGTGGTGCGCGCCAGCTCTTCGCGGATGCTGGCCAGGCGCAACCCGCGCTCGTGCAGAATTTCCGCGGCAAAACATTTTTCTTCACGCAGCAGGCCCAGCAACAGGTGCTCGGTGCCGATGTGCTTGTGGGAGAGACGCTCAGCCTCTTCGGCGGCGTAGGCGAGCACGCGCTTGCATTCATTGCTCAAGGGCAGGTCAACCGACGTGGACACCTTCTCGCGGATGGTAGTGTGCCCCTCGATCTGCTTGCGGATCGATTCCACCGAGGCGTGCGAACGCAGAAAGCGATTGGTAAGCGCTTTGTCTTCACGAAGCAGGCCCAGAAGCAGATGTTCAGTCTCAATGTAAGGAGACCCAAACTGGCTCGCTTCATAGCGCGCGAAGAAGATTACGCGTCTTGCCTTTTCCGTGTATCGCTCGAACATGTGCCCCCTTAGTCAGCAGTGAACCACAATCCCGTTACCCGGACCACTTAACCCTCAAGACTGGCCGGTGAAACTTCTTCCATCTTACCCTGATGCAGCTTCAAAACCCGGTCACATCGCCGGGCAAATCCAATATTGTGGGTGGCCACCAGCGAGGTCAGCTTATGCTCGCGGTGCAACCGCGCAATCAGCTCAAAGACCATTTCCGCGGTGCGATTATCAAGATCGCCCGTGGGCTCATCGGCGATGAACAACCGTGGTCCGGTCACCAGCGCCCTGGCGATCGCCACCCTCTGCTGTTCCCCACCGCTCAACTCCCCGGCCCGATGATGGGCGCGCTCGGCAAGCCCCACCTGCTGCAACCATTTACCGGCCTCATCCATTGCGGATGCGCGGTCAAACCTGCGCATCAGCAGTGGCATGGCCACATTTTCCTGAGCGGTAAACTCAGGCAGCAGGTAATGAAACTGCCACACAAAACCAATTTCACGGTTGCGAAAATCCGCCGCCGCATCGTCGGAGAGGCCATCCATCGGCCTCTGGTCGCAGTATACTTTACCGCCGGAAGGGGTATCAAGCACCCCCAGGATGTGCAGCAAAGTACTTTTTCCCGCGCCCGACTCGCCTACGATGGCCAGCAATTGGCCGGCCCCCACCGTAAACGATAAGTCATCGAACAACACCAACTGGCTGAGTCCCGAGCGAAAAACCTTTCTCAGATTTTCCACCCGCACTACCGCGGAAGCTGAAATCCTATTTGCCCGTTGGTCCTCTTCCTGCAATGTTCCTATTGGATGCAACTCATCTCTCCCAAGGTTCAACTGCCGCTTCCCGTGCAAGCTGAAGCGCTCCCAACCGTATGTCTGAAACCCGCCTCACTGTATTAGAAACCGTTGCGACCCGAACTGTTCAATAATCCTTGGTTACAAAGGTCATGACCAACAAGGTTCACTCGTAACGCAGCGATTCGGCGGGCAGAATTCGCGCCGCCGACCATGAAGGATAGAGGGTTGCGAGCAATGACACCCCCAGGGCCATGCCTGCCACCAGCACGCCGTCGATGGCGCGGGGCACAAACGGAACATAGTCAATGGAATAGACCTCGGCGGAAAGTGCGATGAGCTTGTAATGCGCTCCCGCCCACGAAAGGCCGTAGCCGGCGATCAATCCAATGAGGGTGCCGACTGACCCGATCAAAGCGCCCTGGGCGATAAATATTCGGCGAATCTGGGAGCGGCGCGCGCCCATGGACATCAGCACGGCAACGTCGCGGGTCTTTTCCATGACCATCATGATGAGTGAAATCAAGATGTTGAGAGCGGCCACCATCACGATCAGCCCGATGGTGATGAATGTGACCACACGCTCCAGGCGCAGGGCGCGAAAGAGCGAGCGGTTCTGCTCCATCCAGTTGCTGGACATGAAGCCGTGGCCGGCGGCGCGTTCCAACTGCGCGCCAATTTCACCCGCGCGATAGATGTCGTCCACCTTGAATTCGAGCACGTTGACCACGTCGCCGAGGCCAAAGAGCTGCTGCGAATCGCCCAACCGGGTGAATGCCCAGGAGGCGTCGTAATCGTAAAAACCCGACTGAAAGATTCCCACTACCTTGAAGCGCGCGTACTTGGGCACCAGGCCAAACGGCGTGAGCTCTCCCTGGGGACTGGTGGCCACGACCAGCGAATCCACGGTGGCGCCGAGCTCGTCGGCGAGATCTTTGCCCAGCACAATGGGCGCGGGGGCCGAGGGATTGGAATTGGCCGGCTGGTTGAGCGCCGCCGCCGATCCAAATTTGACGGTGGTGAGCAGGTCACTGACCTTGACCTCATCGCCCGGTTGAATCCCTTTGAGAACTACGCCGCGGGCGCGGGCCCCGCGAGAAAGCAGGATCTGTTCGTAGATTGCCGGCGCGGCAGCCTGAACGTGCGGGCTGGTTTGCAGGCGAGCCAGCAGCGGCTGCCAGTCACGAATGCCGTCGTTTTCCACGCGCAGCAGGTTTACATGCGAGGTGGCGCCGAGCAGGCGTTGCTGCAGGTCCTGGCGAAAGCCGTTGTTCACCGCAAGCGCGATGATCAGCGAGGCTACCCCGGCGGCGACCCCGATGATCGAGATGATGGTGATAATTCCGGCGACCGCCTGCCGCCGTTTGGCGCGCAGGTAGCGGGCGGCGATGAAGATCTCAAATCTCATCCTGAGGGAGTATCTCTCATTTTGGCGGTCCCGGTGATAACAAGAGCGTTTCGGGTTGGATTCGGAGAATCTCCCTGCTCTGCTCGCGAGGAAGGTTTTGGAAGAGTTGCGAGCGAAAACGGTGGTAAAGCAAAATCACATTGGCAGGATCGCCCTTAACTCGATAGGGCCATACCGGTGGAGACTCCTCGTACCGGCAGGAAGATATTGAACAGGGTGAAGGAGCGGCCGGGCTTGGTGCTGCTGCGCACCTTGATGTAGCCGCCGTGTTTTTGCACTATGCCGTGGCTCACCCATAGACCGAGGCCGGTTCCTTTTTCGCCTTTGGTTGTATAAAAAGGCTCGAAGAGTTTGTGGCCTGCGTCGGAAGCGATGCCCACTCCTTTGTCGGCGATGACCACGCGAACACCCTTGCGTCGAAAGACTCCGCCTTCGCGCCCGTCGAAAACGTGGACCTTGAGGGCACCGCCTTTGTTCGAAGCTTCGAGGGCGTTGGATACCAGGTTGGTGAAGACCTGTCGCATCTCGCCGGGCCAGCCCTGCAAGGGGACAAAGGTTGATAGCGCTTTTCCACTGAAACCCCCGCGGCCTGGATGCGGCGGGCGAACAACGTCAGCACGCTATCCAGGATTTCAGTGAGTGCACCTCGACCGGCGCGGTGGCTTCGCGATAAAAACCCAGGGCCTGGTTGGTAATGTGAGAGATGCGCGTGATTTCCTCATCGGCCATGCTCAGAGGAAGAATGATTCTTCTTCAATTGAGCGGCGCCGTCCGGCGGCAACCCACAGTGCTTCGGAACGATATGTGTCCTTACTTGCGATGCGTCCAGTCTCATCAAGAGATGCACGCGGAGAGCGTGCTAAAATTTATTCCCTCATCCTCATCCTCGATTTTTGAAAGAAGACTGGCTTCATGGGCAGACTGTCGCAGGACAAAGTAAATAAAATGGCGCACGTGATCGCCGATGCCCTGGCGGAAATTGACGAAGTCGAGTTCGTCGAAGATCGCAATACGATTCGGGTTGAAGTCAAGCGGATACTGGATGAATTGATGCTGGGCGAAAGCCGTATTGACGCGGCGGCACGGCAGAAGATCGAAAGCCAGAAACGCACCATTCTCGAAGGCACCCAGGAATGGGACATCCTGTATCGCAAGTACTACAACGA
>JBBSHD010000263.1:0-3788 GCA_038253455.1 Terriglobales bacterium
CCTCGGCCAGGTTGATTCCAACAGCTCGCGAATGGTTTCGCCCACCGAATCCACCACCTATCGCCTGATCGCCCGCGGCCCCGGCGGCGAGCAGGAAGCCACCACCCGCGTGACCGTAACTCCCGGCGCGCCCACGCAGTCCAACACCGGTGATAAAACCAATAGCGGTCCCAATCCCGATGAGGCTTCTTTCAGCCGTAACGTGCGCGACGTATTCTTTGACTACGACAGCTACGCTATCCGCTCCGATGCCCAGGAACAGTTGAATGCCAACGCCGCCTGGCTGGCTCGCCACCCGGGAGTCAAGGTACAGGTCGAAGGACACTGTGATGAGCGCGGCTCCACTGAATTCAACATCGCGCTCGGCGATAGCCGTGCCCATGCCGTAAAACAATTCCTGGTGCAGGCCGGCGCCGGCCCTGAGCGGGTTTCCACCATCAGCTACGGCAAGGAGCGCCCGTCATGCACCGAATCCAACGAAGAATGCTGGCAGCAGAACCGGCGCGGACACTTTGTGTTGCAGCGTTAAGCTGAATCGGCGGCGAGGCCACGGCATTCGACCTGGTTGCACGTCCATGGCAAACGGGAAAATTGAATTGAGAGGCAATCTATGACGATCGTATCTGCGCGCCGCATTACTCCAAAGAACCACCTGTATCCTTCCCTGCTTGCTGTTGCCATTGCGGCGATACTGTTCGCGGCGCCGGCTCCTGCGTTCGCTGTCAACCGCGATATCGTCCAGTTGCAGACCGAGGTTCAGGACCTCAAGGACCAGATGACTCACATGCAGCAGTCTTTCGACGAGCGCATGGGAGTGATGCGCAGCCTGATCGAGCAGAGCACCGACAACATCAACAAGATGAATTCCGGAGTAACCGAGCTGCGCCGCTCGCTGCAGCAGCAGAACACCGAGGGAGGCACGCACATCGAGCAGGTTTCGACCCAGGTGCAGTCTCTGCACGACTCGGTCGATGAGATGAAGGCAAGGCTCAACAAGATCAGCAAGCAGCTCGACGATATGAATGCCGTCCACGAAAACATTGCCACTCCCGCCCCCAATGGAATGGCCTCAGCGGGCGCGCCGCCGCCGGCCGCCGTCAAAGGGCCACCGCCAGACTCCCTCTATAACAACGCGTTAAGTGACTACAACACCGCTAATTACGATCTCGCGATCCAGGAATTCACCGACTATCTCCGCTATTACGGCGCCAGCGACAGAGCCGGCAATGCCCAGTTCTACCTTGCCGATATCGAGTACAAGCAGAAAAATTATGAGCGCGCCATCAAGCATTACGACAAGGTGCTGGAACAGTATCCCGGAGGCACCAAGGCGGCAGCCGCCCAATTGCGCAAAGGCTTTGCCCTGATGGAACTGGGAGATCGCGACTCCGCAATCCAGGAGCTGCAGAGTTTGATCTCACGCTATCCGGCATCAGCCGAAGCAACCCAGGCCCGCGAGCGCCTCCGGCGCATGGGAGTGGCAACAACTCCACTGCCAGCGCGTCAGCCCCCGCTGCGGCGCTGAGAGAAGTCAACCAGGCGCCTTAGGGCAAAACCGTCGCGCCGGAGTTTGTGGCCGAGTAGGGGGTTCTTCCTCACCCCGGTGAAACTGGGGATCGTCAGAATGACAACCGAGGAGGGAGGGCGCCTTCCTCCCGATAGTCTCGCTCCGGTTGTGATTGGGTTGGGAAACGAACGCTACTTCCCCAGCCCCAAATCCCGCAGGCAATACCGTATCTCCGCCGCCACCGCGGTCACCCGCATGCCTTCCCTCACCATCAGCTTGCAAGACAACGCCTCATGGCTCGGAGTCCCCATCCCCATGTCGTAAGTGACCCGGCAGTACTGGCACTCCTCGTTCCAGCAAAACCGCCCGTAAGCGACATTCTGCGACGCCAGGTACTGAAACCCACGCAGCATCATATTATTTTCCGGGACCTCGAACGCCTTGCCCATTACCTCAATACGAACCAGCCGTTCGAAAGGACGGAAGAGGGGACCGGCTGTTTCCGGGGAACTCACGCCCCGATTCTACCGCAGGCAACAGGTCCCTCAATCCTAAGCATCTGAATGGCTGGGAGAAATAATGGAACCGACCAATACCAACAACGATAACGACCTCGCCAAAGGCGCGGTGGAAGAAGAGCGCTCTTCCGCGGACAACCACAATTCCATGTCGGGGCAGCTCGGGCATCGCTCCGAAAATTCCATGATCAAACAGAATGACAGCGATTTTCCCGAGCCCGGTTCCAACCCCGAACACAGCGGCGAGCTCGAAGAACCTCCCGACCCCGGCCAGCCGATAGGCGACCCGGAAGATCCGAAATCGCGCACTCCCCTGAAGGCGCCGGCCCGTCCCGACCCTCAACAGCCCGAAACCGGGAAAGGCCCGGGACGAAATTCATAAGCATTCCCCGGCTTGACTGGAGCAAAATCCACGGTAAAAACACCCCCCAAGCCGGGGCAGGTCATTCTGACGAACCCAGTTTCACCAGGGTGAGGAAGAATCCCTACAGTGCGAAATGGCAGCCCAGCCATTTTACTCTTTCTCGCCGCGCTATTAGAAAGCCTGATAAGCGACCCCAGGTAAAAGTTTTTACCCACGCCCACCCACCCATCTTGCGGTAATCTGGTTTTCCGTGAACCTCCGCGAAAATGTGCCGCTGGCGCCTATGACCACGTTGCAGGTCGGCGGCCCTGCGCGTTACTTCGTCGAAGCCGCAACCCGCGCCGAAATCGGTGAAGCGCTCGATTACGCGGGCTCCAGACAACTGCCTCTCTTCATTCTCGGCGGAGGCAGCAACCTCGTGATTTCCGATTGCGGATGGCCCGGCCTGGTTTTGAAAATCAATCTACTGGGAATTGAAGCGCTTCCCGGTCACGGAAAGATTGTCTTTCGAGTTGCGGCGGGTGAGGGCTGGGATGCCTTTGTCGCCCTCGCGGTCTCCAAAGATTGTTCCGGAATTGAATGTCTCAGCGGGATTCCCGGCTCTACCGGCGGCACTCCTGTACAGAACGTCGGCGCTTACGGTCAGGAGGTTTCGCAAACCATCACCTCCGTCGAGGTGCTCGATCGCGAAACCGGTCAGGTGCGCAGCCTGTCGAATCACGAATGCCAGTTCAGCTATCGCACCAGCGTTTTTAACAGCGCCGCCGCGCAGCATTTCATCGTCATGAATGTCACTTTTCAGTTGCAGCCCGGGGGAGCGCCCCGGTTCCAGTATGCTGACTTGCAGCGATATTTTGCCGGCTGGCCGGCGCCGCCCACTCTTTCCCAGGTGCGCGACGCGGTGCGCGAGATCCGCCGCGGCAAGGCCATGCTGATCGTGCCCGGCGACGATGATTGCCGCAGTGCCGGCTCGTTCTTCAAGAATCCCGTGCTCAGCGAGGCCGGTTACCGTACGCTCACGCAATGCGTGGCCAACCTGGCTCACATCGCCAGCCCGCCGGCCTACCCGACTTCAGACGGCCGCGTAAAGGTTTCTGCGGCATGGCTGGTGGAGCAGGCGGGCTTCGCCAGGGGCACGGTGCGTGGCCCCGTCGGCATCTCTTCCCGCCATGCGCTGGCCATCATCAACCGCGGAGGCGCCTCCGCTGCCGATATCATTACGTTCAAGAACGAGATCGAGAACGCTGTCCGGGAAAAGTTTGGCGTGAGCCTGATGGCTGAACCTGTTCTGGTGGGTTTCGACCCGGTCAATCCAGGGCAGGCTCAGGGTTGAAACCTTGGGTGTCTCCACGCATCCAAGCCTTAGCATCTGCACCGTTCCTGATACGAAGCGCGATCA
>JBBSHD010000264.1:0-3776 GCA_038253455.1 Terriglobales bacterium
GGGAATTTCGTCCAGATGCCGACTATCCGTAACCGATGAAAATATCTCTTTCAAGTCGCCGTAAATATCCACGCGGGCGATCACAGTCGTATACGCCACAAGCGGCTGGGATGTCGCCGGCCCAGTACTAGACATCCCGCCCTGGCCGGATGCCTTAGCCGATCGTGTCCGGGATCCCGCTCGCGTTGAAACAGCGTGAGGTGCCAGCGTAGATTGAGCCGTATACACGAAAACCGGTTGATTGCTGAAATCTACATCGAAGGCGTGAAATGATCCCGGTTGAAGCTCGGTCGCAATCAAGCCCGGCTGCCGCACTTTCTCATAGTTATTGATTGCGCGTTTGGCAATCGCCTGCACCTTCCTTTGAATTTGCGCCTCTTCCCCAGGCTTGAAAAAGAATTTGAAAGGCCGCGGCTCTGGGCCGGCAGCGTCAGAGATTGCAGGCAATAATTGCGAAGTGGATCCCGCCAGTGCCGCCGCCCCTGACCGCGCATTTGGGGTCCCGGAAAATACCGTGCCGTCCTTCCCCGCTACCGAGGTTTGCGGCGTTGGGTTTGGAGGCTTGCCGCGGCGAAGTACCGGGCGATCGCTGTCCTCTTGCGCCGTGGTTGGTGACGCACTGGGCGAAGATGACGCGATGGTCGAACTATCCCCAGAAGTGCTGTTGGGCCGGCGTAGGACGGGACGTTGGTCATCTTCATTGGACGGCGCGCCCGGCGTATCCGCCGAGCTGCGACCCGATGTTGAGGAATCCGGCTTTGAAGAATCGTTGCCCGAATTTCGTCCCTTGTCCGGAGGAGGCGGGTTCGAACTCGCTGGTGGAGATTTAGAAGCACTTCCAGAACCGCTTCCGGAACTGCTTCCCGACCGCCGCAGAATGGGCGGCCCATCCTCCGGGGAAGAAGCAGGGGAACGCGAGGCCGCCGCAGCCCTAGCAGGTTGGGCGGAGCTTGCCGGTTGCCACTCTCCTAGCCCGTACCACGTGTTGCCAATCTGCTGAGCGGCACCCACGGTAAACAGACCTTCGGGGCTGCCGCTGCGCACGATTTCATACACGGTTCCCGGTTCCAGCGCCATCGGACGTGGCGCAGCGCGATAAACGCTGGCATCGTAAAACGTGCCGTCCACCATGACAGTCACAGGAATTAGCCGTGCCGATTTGCCGGTGTGTTGCACTAACCCAAGTGCGCGCGGACCTTGCGAGCGCTTCGGCGCGCGACTCACCTGCGCTGTGCTGCCGATGGCAAAACACAACAGCAGAATGGCGTATTGACCACCCTTGCGATATAAACTTTTAAGCATTGGAGGAGAGCACATGGAAGTAAATGACCGAGCACCTGATTTTAGCCTGTCCGATCAGAACGGCAATCCTGTCTCCCTGAAAGGATTGCGCGGCAAAACCGTGGTGCTATTTTTCTTTCCTAAAGCCGATACCCCCGGCTGAACCATTGAAGCGTGCGGGTTCCGCGACGCATACAAACAATTGCAAAAGACCGGCGCCGTAATCCTGGGCATTTCTGGGGACACGCCCGACCAGCAAAAGAAATTCGAGGAAAAATACGATCTCCCTTACACCCTGCTTTCCGATCCGGGCAAACAAATCGCGAGTGCCTACGGCGTAATTAAAGAAAAAAATTTGTACGGCAAGAAAGTGATGGGCATTGAGCGCACCACATTCATAATCGGCCCCGACGGCAAAATCGTCCGCATTTTTTCCAAAGTGAAGGCCGAAGGCCATGCCGAAGAGGTGCTCGCCGCACTCCAGGCACCTGCCTGACATATACTGGGCCGCCTCGAAGCCGCGCCTTTGATTCTGCCGGTAATGCCGCTCCTGCACCCTGGAATTTGGGCTGTTTTTGTAAGATGCAGAAACACTGGAGTTCGGCTGGCCAGAGCTGCCCAATGAACCATGACCCATGCAGACGATGACCCATGCCGACAACTCGCTTCGTAGCATTTTCACCTAATTGGCCACGATGCGCAGCTCACCGTCGCAATCCCCACGGCCAGGATACTCGCCGCTAAAACGCACGTTCTTCAATCGCGATCCCCGTCGTGTCGCTCGCGAACTGCTGGGCAAGTTGCTGGTACGGCGCGAGGGCCGGAAGCTGCTGGTGGGACGTATCGTCGAACTGGAAGTGTATCTAGGAGAGAACGATCCTGCCGCGCACGCCGCTGTAGGCCTGACTGAACGCAATCGGGTCCTCTTCGGCCCTCCAGGATTCGCATATGTGTATTTCATATATGGAAATCATTATTGCCTGAATGTTTCCTGCATGCCTGAAGGCAGGGCGGGCTCTGTTTTGATTCGCGCCCTCGAGCCCATCGCGGGGATTCCAGAGATGCAGGAAGCTCGTGGTTTGGAAGAGAAACCGGGCGCGCGTACTCAGCGGTTGTTAACCAGCGGACCGGGAAGATTGGCCGAAGCTTTCGGCATTACCCGCAGTCGTGACAACGGTAAAGACTTGACCAGCCCCGAATCTGACTTAGTCATCGCTGCCGATAATTACCGCCCCCAAAAAATCCTGGCTACGGCGCGCATCGGCATCACCAAGGCGGCCGACATGCCGTTACGGTTTTTTATTGCCAGCAATGAATTTGTTTCCGTCAGGAAGCTTTAGTGACAGCGGATGTCACGGAGCCTCTGCCTAGACTTCCAAGCTGCACCACACTTAGAGCCAATCAGCTCTAATTCTGCAGCCTTGGCCCCCGCGCCTGGCCGGCGCCGGTGAGCAGGACATTGTCAATCAGCCGTGTTCCGCCCACATACGCGGCGATCGCGACCAGCGCGCCGGATCGAATATCAACGACAGCATCGAGGTTCTCCGGACTTACGATTTCCAGGTAATCCAGGCGGACCTCAGGCTCTTCAGCAACCACCTGCTTTCCGGTAGAAATTAATTTCTCGACCTCATGTTCGCCCTGGTCAGCCAGCGTCTGAATACGCGAAAGTGCGCGATAAAGGACGGTTGCAGACTTACGTTGTTGAGGGCTCAGATAGAAATTACGCGAGCTCATCGCCAATCCATCCCGCTCCCGCACGATCGGCGCCACCACAATCTGCACATCCAGGTTCAGATCACGCACCATACGGCGAATAATGATCGCCTGGGCTGCATCCTTCTGCCCAAAGAAAGCGACCTCTGGCTCCGTGATGTCGAACAGCTTCGCCACCACAGTCGTGACCCCGCGAAAGTGCCCGGGTCGCGAGCGGCCGCACAGCTTGTCACTCAGGCCTTCCACCGTGACAAACGTTACACTGCCCAGGGGATACATCTCTTCGCGGGTCGGAGCGAATAGCACATGCACGCCTTCCTTCTCGAGAAGACCCCGGTCGCGACCCAGGTCGCGGGGATACTTAGAAAAATCCTCACCGGGTCCAAACTGGATAGGATTCACGAAAATAGAAACCGCCACCAAATCGCATCGCGCCCGCGCCGCTCGCACCAGAGAGAGATGCCCTTCATGCAAAGCTCCCATGGTTGGCACCAGACCCAGTCGCTTGCCCTCTCGCTTGGCCTGCACGCAGAACGCGTGCATGTCATCAGTAGTGTCCAGCATTCTCATGGATTAAGGGAAATTCGCCGCGGGAGAAGGGTTCAGGTTACCTCTTCATCGCCCGCTTGTGGGCACTGATAGTTTCCAGCGCGACTCGAGTTTCTTGCGGCAAGTGATACGACTCCTCGTCCGCAGGATACTTGCCGGAAATAACATCGTCACGGAAGTTCTGAATGGCGCCTGAAATCAGCGCAGCAGCGTCGGCGTAACGTCGAACA
>JBBSHD010000265.1:0-3767 GCA_038253455.1 Terriglobales bacterium
CCGCAACATCACCATCCAGGTGGAAAAGGAGCTGCAAAAGGCGCCGGAAATTCACGGGATTTTTGCCATCACCGGCTTCAGTTTTTCCGGCAGCGCACCTAACCGCGCCCTGATTTTTTCCACGCTGACGGCGCTGGGCGAGCGCAAAGGCGACCAGCACTCCATGCAGGCGGTGATCAACCGGGTTCGCGGCGGGCTCATGTCGATTTCAGGAGCGCTGGTGGTCCCGTTTCCGCCTCCGCCCATCCAGGGCGTGGGAAGTTTTGGAGGATTTGAGTACGTACTTCAGGACCAGGGCGGCAACAGTCTCGAAGACCTCGACCGCATCACCCAGCAGTTCGTGGCCAAAGGCAACGCCCGTCCCGACCTGCGCGGCCTGTTTTCCAGCTATAGCGCGCGCGATCCGCAGATCGTGGTCACCATCGATCGCGACCGCGCGAAAAACCTGGGGGTTTCACTGGCTCAAGTCACTGATGCTCTGCAGATTTACATGGGCGCGCAGTACGTGAACGATTTCGACTTCAACAACCGTTCCTACCGGGTTTACGTTCAGGCTGACCAGAACTTTCGTTCCAAGGTGCAGGATATTTCCCAGTTTTACGTGCGGTCCACCGGCGGAGTCATGATGCCCCTGGAAAATCTTGTGACCATCCGTCCGGGAACCACTCCGCAGGTCATCAGCCATTACAATTTGTTCCGGTCCGCCACCATCAATGGCGCCCCGGCGCCGGGCCGAAGCTCGGGCGACGCCATCGCCGCCATGCAGGATTTATCGAAGACCGCGCTGCCCCGCGGCGTCACTTATGACTGGACGGGACTCACCCAGGAAGAAATCGAGTCGGGCGGCAAGAGTCTGCTGCTCTTCGGCCTGGGGGCGCTGGTCGTCTATCTCACTTTGTCGGCGCAATATGAAAGTTTTGTTTTGCCATTCATCATCCTGCTGGCGGTGCCCATAGCGCTGCTGGGCGCGCTGGGAGCGCAGAGCCTGCGCGGCCTCGAAAATGATATTTACTGCCAGATCGGGCTGGTGATGCTCATCGGACTTTCCAGCAAGAACGCCATTCTGATCGTGGAGTTCGCCGAGCAACTGCGCGCCCGCGGAATGACCATTCGTGAGGCCGCCATTGAATCCGCCCGCATCCGCTTGCGTCCTATTTTGATGACGTCGCTGGCATTTATTCTGGGAGTGACGCCGCTGGTGTTTGCGTCCGGGGCGGGCCAGGCCAGCCGCCATTCGGTGGGAACCACGGTCTTCGGCGGAATGATCGTTTCGACGTTCATCAACCTTTTCTTGATTCCCATCCTCTATATCGTGATCCGCTCCCTGACCGCCAAAGACGACGCGCCGAAAAAAGCAGTTCCCGCGGAAGTTCCCGCTTAACTTTTCCCAGCGCCCGCTCTGATATAACTCCTTTGGCGGATACGCGAGCCCTGCTTCGCGCAGAAATCGACGTCCGCAATGCGAGGTATTTTTTCATGAAGACCCACTTTCAACCCAAGTTTGCGCTCGCGGCGGTTCTGCTGGCGTTGTGCACACTGCCGGCGGCGGCGCTCGATAATGGACTCGCCCGCACTCCGCCCATGGGTTGGAACAGTTGGAACAAATTTGCCTGCAACGTCAGCGAAGACCTCATTCGCAAGACCGCCGACGCCATGGTCAGCTCCGGCATGAAAGATGCGGGCTATCAATACGTGGTGATTGATGACTGCTGGCAGGTTGCGCGGGACAAGGAAGGCAACATCCAGGCCGATCCGCAGCGATTTCCGGCGGGCATGAAGGCGCTGGCCGATTACGTGCACGACCGCGGATTGAAACTTGGAATCTATTCCGACGCCGGCACGAAGACTTGCCAGAAACGTCCCGGCAGCCGCGGCTATGAATTCCAGGATGCGCGGCAGTACGCCGCCTGGGGTGTGGATTACCTCAAATACGACTGGTGCGACCATGGGACGCAGGATTCGGCGTCGTCCTACTCAATCATGCGCGACGCTTTGCAGTTGGCGGGACGCCCGATTGTGTTCAGCATTTGCGAGTGGGGCAGCACCAAGCCGTGGCTGTGGGCGAGCGATGTCGGAAACCTGTGGCGCTCGGGCGGAGACATCCAGGACAAGTGGGAAGTAAAACTGGATTGGGGCGGCCTGGGCTTGGTGAACATCCTCGACCAGCAGAACGGCCTGGAATCATTTGCCGGCCCCGGTCACTGGAACGATCCCGACATGCTCGAGGTAGGCAACGGGGGAATGACCGACACGGAATACCGCGCCCATTTCAGCCTGTGGGCAATCCTGGCGGCGCCGCTCATCGCCGGCAATGACGTGCGAACCATGTCCGTGTCGATCAAGGAAATTCTCACCAACAAAGATGTGATCGCCGTGGATCAGGATTCGCTGGGCAAGCAGGGAAGCCGCGTGGCCAAACAAGGCGACTCCGAAGTCTGGGCCAGAACATTGGCAGGCGGTGATCGCGCCGTTGTCCTCTTTAACCGGGGCAAAGCGCCCGCCACCATCAAGGTGAAATGGCAGGACCTGGGATATCCCGGCAGCCTGGGCGCGCAGGTTCGCGACCTCTGGGCCCATAAAGATCTGGGGAAGCATAAATCTGAATATTCGGCTCAGGTGCCGTCGCACGGTGTGGTGATGGTGACGATACGGCCCTGAGCCTCTTCGCGCGGCATGTCGTGTGCATCTATTTCACCGATTTGCATAGAACTCAAAGAAATCCTTAAGACCACCCCTTCTTCGCGGTACATACCGTAATTGAGCATGTTGCTTCTCCCTGAGAGCTCGATATTTTGGGTTATTCCGTTTTCTGGAACAAAAGCTACTTGGTCGTTGACGGGAGACAATATTCGTGTAAGTTGATTGCGAGCAAATCGACATCTGCAAGCCAGGAAGTTTTCCAATGAGAAATCAATTCTTGTGCAAAGCACTACTACTAATTGTCACGGTCTTCGCGGTTCCATTCGTAGTTCGGGCAGCTGTCCCGGGCCCAACCGCCTCATCAGGCAAAAAGAGCGTTTCGGGCATGGCGCTGGTAACCAGAAGCCTGGCCGCGATGCGGGGAACGAATTTAACGGCCCTGGATTCGCAGGCGGCGGGAACGATTACGGCCGGCGGAAAGAGCTTTCATGTTCTCTACAAAACTCACGGCGCAACTCAGCTTCGCACGGAACTCGATAAACCTGCCGGCAAGAGTGTGCTGATCCTGAATGGCGGCCAGGCGCAGGTAACCCAGCCCGATGGCGCCACCCGCAATCGTCTTCATAACAACACCTACGGCCAGCGCATCGAGCACATCCCAGCTCTATCGCTCTTATCTGAACAAGACAATGCGGAAGTGGAGGTCGAGGACCCCGCGGAAGACGATCTCAACGGCGCCAAAGTGGATACGGTCGCGCTGAGTTGCGCGCCCGCTGGCATCTCCGCAAAGGACACCCAGGGCTACCGCATGATCAGCCGCACCAAGTTCTTCTTCGACAAGGCGTCGGGTTACGTTCTGGCAATCGAATACCTGGACTTCGCGGAAAACGACCCCGGTTCGTCGGCGGTCATGCGCACGGTTTATTCCGATTACCGTAATGTGAATGGAATGGCGGTGCCGTTCCAGCAGACCACGTTTATGGATGGACAGTTGACTTCGTCGCTATAAATATCGTGGACAAAGTCCTTGCAGAGACAGTTTATGATGGCGGCGGCAACCAGCAAGCGCAGACCCAGAATGAGTATGACAACTACGTTGCCGGAGTGAATGCTTTAATCGGCACCTC
>JBBSHD010000266.1:0-3758 GCA_038253455.1 Terriglobales bacterium
ATGCACTTGTCATTCTGACGATCCCCGGCCTTATCGGGGTGAGGAAGAACCCCTACGGTGCAAGCAATCTTCCCCTGAGGCTGTTTGAAAGACCTCCACCTGAAGCAATATCACCCACGAGCGAATCTCAATCAGCGGTTGGTGGTCAAAAACCAACTTCGTGGGAAAATTTATCGGGAGCATGATCAAGATGAACCATCGTAGGGGCATATTTGTTGCTGAGTAGGGGTTCTTCCTCACCCCCGATAAAACCGGGGGATCGTCAGAATGACAACTCGGGTGGGGCTTTCTTAGTGAAAGAGAATTCGTCTAGCCATGAAGTTTTCGCGACGACAAATCCGTTTGCGCCCACCCTATCCCACTAACACCGCGCCGCCATTCACGTTGAAGATCTCTCCGGTGATAAAACCGGCGTGGGGAGTGCATAGGAAAAGCACCGGCGCTGCGATCTCCTCCGGAGTGCCGGGGCGGTGCAGGGGAATACTGCGCAGCACGCGTTCCGACGTTACCGGGTCGGCGAGGGCGGGCGCGGCCATGTCGGTGGCCACCCATCCCGGGGCCACGCAGTTCACATAAATTTGATAGGGCGCCAGCTCCGTGCTGAGACCCTTCACCATGCTGATCAACGCGCCTTTGCTGGCGGCATAATCGCAATGCAGGGCTTCACCGCGCTGCCCGGCGGTGGAGCTGATGATGACGATGTGCCCGCCCTGGCCTTGTTTCTTCATCTCGCTCACCGAGAGTTTCAGCAGGTGAAAAACACTATCCACGTTGATGGCCATGGTGCGGCGCCATTGCTCGGCGGTCATCTGGTCGATGGCGACATCCTGCGGCGGCCAAATTCCGTGGTTGGCGATGAGAATATCGACTTTGCCGAAATTCTTGACGGCGGCAGCCACCATGACTTCGGCGCCGTCGCTTCCTGAAAGTTCAGCCTGGATCGCCCCACAACGCACGGAGGCGGCGCCAGTGTTGCACGCGGCAACCACCTCTTCCGCGCTCGCTCGTGCCTTCTGGAAGTTGAACAGGACTTGCGCGCCGGCGGCGCAGAACATCCTTACGATGGCGGCGCCAATGCCGCGTGAGCCGCCGGTAACGATTGCAACTTTTCCCGCGAGGGACAGCTCCACGCTCACCGGATCGACCACGCCCGCGCGGCCATGACCAGGGAACGAAACAACGAGCGCGCTATGGGATCGGTTTCGTAGCTGCGCTCCGGGTGCCACTGCACGCCGATCACATAGTGGCCCGGAGAGGTGCCCTCTATGGCTTCGATGATTCCATCGTTGGGAGACTTGGCCGCCACCCGCAGACCATCCCCCACCACATCAACCGACTGGTGATGGCTGGAATTGATCGTGATCTCAGGCAGGACCACGGGCTTGATCTTTCTTGCAATCACCCCCCCGGCAGGCACGCTGCTCGCCAGTGAATCGGCGATGATCTCCGCCAGATGCGAGTGCGGTTCGATGGTAGCGGTGTGCGCCGCCTCGATGTCGCGGCCGGCCGCATGATTGATCGGTGTGGGCGGCGCCTTCTCGCGCTCTTTATTGCGGCGGTCCCAGGATTGCGATGGATCGCGGGCCACTTCAGGCTCATGCTTATGGGGCAGAGGATTGGCGGGGGCCAGGTGGTGATTGTGTTCCTCCAGTTGTGCGGCGGCGAGGGATGGAATGTCTTGCACCAGCGTCCCACTGCGCCAGACGTTGAGCGACTGCATGCCATAGCAGATGCCCAGCACCGGCTTGCGCAGGTTGTAAGCATCCTGCAACAGCAGTTCGTCGGCGGCATCGCGGGCGCTATCGGAATCCGCGGTCCTGGGGTCGCGGACAGCATTATATTTTTGCGGATCGATGTCGGCGGGACTTCCCGGCAGCAGGACTCCGTCGCAGCCGGTGATGATGCGCGCAATTTCTTCGGGCGTGGCTTCGAGGGGAATAATGACCGCCTCGCCGCCCGCCGCTTCCACCGCATGCTGGTACTGCGGCAGCGAGCGCTGCGAGTATTGCGGCTTCTGTGAATGCGGTACCGGGATGGCGATGCGTGGTTTCACTGCAAGGATATTCTACTCGCAAGAACAAACTCGCAGCCGTTAGCGGGTGCTGTTTTAGATCTCCGCGGCAGACATGAGAGAGGATGAGTGCGGGCACCCGCAAGAACGAATGCCCGCGATTCTTACTGCAACAACCGCGCGTCGCCATCGCCGTTGGTGACCTTTTCTTCCGGAGGAATCACTACGGCTGCGGCCACCTTGTCATCGGCGTCGAGATGCAGCAGTCGCACCCCCTGGGTGGAGCGCCCAGCCTCGCGAATGGTGCGGGTGTCGATGCGGATGATCTTGCCGAACTGGCTGATCACCATGGCTTCGGTATTTTCCGCCACCAGCAGGATGCCGCTGACCTTGCCGTTGCGCGCCGTGGTCTTGACGTTGATCACGCCCTTGCCGCCGCGGCTTTGCAGCCGGTATTCATCTACCTGGGTGCGCTTGCCGTAACCATTTTCGGTCACGCTGAGAATCAAGCGCGCGTCGGATGGCGCCACCTCGATGACACCCTCTTCGGTATCGTCATCTTTCGCCGCAGCCTTGCTCTTTTTACCCGGCTCGGGGGCGTTGGCGGGGGTCACCGCCATGCCTACAATGTAGTCGCCGTCATCGAGCACCATGCCGCGCACGCCGTAAGCCGGGCGTCCGGTGGGACGCACGTCTTCTTCCTTGAAGCGGATGGCCTGGCCTTCGTGCGATGCCAGGAAAATGACCTGGTTGCCGTCGGTAAGCCGGGCGGCCACCAGCTCGTCGTCGGTATCGATGCCGATGGCGATGATGCCGCGCGACATCACGTTGCGGAAGTCAGTGAGCGCGGTCTTCTTGACCGTGCCCTTGCGGGTGGCGAACAGAACGTATTTATCTTCCTGCTCGAGATTGCGCACCGCCAGCAGCGCGCGCACGGTCTCGCCCTGCTGCAGCGCGGCCAGGCTGTTGATTGATTTCCCTCTGCCCGCGGGCCCCACGTCGGGCAGCTCATACACCTTAAGCCAGTAAACCCGGCCGGTGTTGGTAAACACCAGGATGTAGGCGTGGGTGCTGGCGATGAACATCTGCTCGACGAAATCCTCTTCGCGCGTCGTCATCCCCTTGCGGCCGGTGCCACCGCGCCGCTGCTGGCGATAAATGGAGATCGGCGTGCGCTTCAGATAGCCGCTGTGGCTGAAGGTGATCGCCACCTGCTCGTCGGAGATAAGGTCTTCCAGCGTGATCTCGGCGGCTTCATCCTGGATGATGGTGCGGCGCGGGTCTTTTTCCCCGCCATATTCTTTCTTGATCTCTTCCAGTTCCTTGATGATGACGTTGCGCAGCTTCTTTTCCGAGCCCAGGATGCTTTCGTACTCGGCGATGCTCTTCTGTATCTCCGCCAGCTCGTTGATGATCTCTTCGCGCGCGAGCTGGGTGAGGCGATGCAGTTGCAGGTCGAGAATTGCATCCGCCTGGCGAATGGAAAAAGTGAAGTTGGTGGTCAGTCCTTCGCGCGCTTCAATGCGCGATTTGGACGCCCGAATCAGTTTGATGATGGCATCCAGCCGGTCCAGCGCCATCTGGTAGCCCTGCAGGATGTGCTCGCGGTCGCGGGCCTTGCTCAACAGGAAGACGGTGCGGCGGCGCACCACATCAACGCGATGGTCGATGAAGTGCTGAATTGCCGTGATCAGGCCCATCTCCTTGGGCTGGCCGTTAATCACCGCCAGGAAGATCATGCTGAAAC
>JBBSHD010000267.1:0-3749 GCA_038253455.1 Terriglobales bacterium
AACACCAGCGGAGCCATGGCCGCGATCACTGCTTCGGTA
Source organism: Terriglobales bacterium (assembly GCA_038253455.1). Taxonomy (GTDB): domain Bacteria; phylum Acidobacteriota; class Terriglobia; order Terriglobales; family Acidobacteriaceae; genus JBBQWT01. Next base: position 40 of record JBBSHD010000267.1, read on the forward strand.
GAACGCCCCGCAATCAATGTCAGGGGAAAGAGAGCCAGCGCGGCTAGAAGAGGCGCGGTGTTGCCAAAATACCGCGCGCGCCTCCAGCAAAAATATGTGGTGATGGCGCCCAGGAATAGCGGCGAGTAAAGAAACAGCAGGAGCCCCAAAGAGTCAGCGACCACACCCGTCCCAACAGGGCGATCGGCCATTGTCACGCCCCGCCACAGGTCGGTGGCGAGCACGCCGCCGTGGAATCCGTAACAAGCCCACAGAATTACCGCCGCCAGAATTGAGCTGAGGGAGATCGCATAAAGCGCCGCACCAGTTCTGCCCGGCGCCAGGTAAAACATCAGTCCCAGCGCCAGGGGAAACACAATCCACAGGTCGAAGCTCGAACCGAGGGTCACGGCCAGGGCAATCCCCAGCAATCCGGCGCGCGGGTACCATTTTCGCGGAGGAGCGTAGAGCGTGTGGCCCACTCCCATGGCGGTGAAGATCACTCCGAACACCGCCCAGGCCGCCACGATCTCCGGACCCGCGCTCGCGCTATAGCCGATAAACAACGGAGAGAAGGCGAACAACGAGAGCGCAACATAACCCCCGGCGTCGCCGTAAAGCCGGCGCGCCACCCACCAGATGGCGCCGCCCAGCCATACCCCGCACAAAAGAAACGGCAGCCGCACCAGTTGCTGGTTCAGGCGATTGTTAAAAAGTGTGTTGCCGTAATTGCCGTCGAAGCGGTTAATTTGGGCGCTTCCGTAAGCCGGTTCAATCGCATCACGCGCCGCCAGCACAATCCCGGCAATCCTGAGAGGAATGATTCCTTCGCTGACCTCGCCAAAAAACGCGGTCGACATATTGGGGTCGTACAGGACCCGGCCCAGGGCGCCGAAAGCTTCCTGGTCTCTAGTGAGTTGGCGGTGGGTGACCAGCCAGTAGGATTGTGCGGAAAAAAAAAGCAGCAGCAGGCCGGCAAAAATCTGAGGCCGGCCGATATGAAAGGGAACACGCATCGTGGATTACGGCATCAACGGGCGGCCAGCGGGGGCCAAGGGCGGAGAGGGCCTCAGATGCGCATGGGCATTACCACATAGCGATACTTGTAGTCATCGGTTTCTTCGGGACGAAGCTGCCCCGCCGATTGTGCATCCTTGAATTCCAGCCGGACCTCGCCTTCGTTGGTGAACTTCAAAAAATCCAGCAGGTATTGCGAATTGAAGCCGATCACCACCGGGTCCAGTTGATACGTGGTCTCGATTGAGTCTTCCGACTCACCCGACTCCGTCGATGAAGAGCTGATGTTGATCTCGTTTTTCTCCAGGCGGATGCGGATTGCGCCTGAACGCTCGTCGGCAAACTGCGCTACACGCTGAATCGAGTTCGCCAGTTCCTCGCAGCGCACCGAGACGCTCTTGTTGTTGTCACGCGGAAGCACGGCGTCGTAATTGGGAAATTGGCCGGTAAGCTGGCGCGACGTGAGCAAGCGGCCGCCGATGCGGAAGAAGAGGGTGGAATCATCGCGGGCAAAGTCGATGGTATCGACGTCGCTCGACTGCAGCAGTGAATTAATTTCTCCCATGGCCTTCTTGGGGATGAGGGTTCGCATTTCCCCGGAAATGCCTTCGAAACGCGCCGCCTTGTTCTCGATGTGCGCCAGGCGATGGCCGTCGGTGGCCACCATGGTGAGAGATTCCGGCTTCAAAACCAGCAAGGCGCCATTCAAGGTGTAGCGTGATTCCTCACTGGAGATGGCGAATATGGTCTTCGAGATCATGTGCCGGATAATATCGGCCGGCAACTTTACCGCGCCCGCCGCGGGAAACATCGGCACCACCGGGAAGTTCGTGCGCGCCATGCCTACCATCTTGGTGTTGGAGCGTCCGGAACGTATCTGCACCCAGTGGTTTTCCAGCATCTTGATGGAAATATCGCCGTCGGGCAGCAGGCGCACATACTCGTAGAGTTTGCGGGCCGGGACCGTGCATGAGCCTTCTTTTTTAATCTTGGCCGGACAGGAGGTCCGCAGGCTGAGATCGAGATCGGTAGCGGTAATGTTCAGCGTCTCCTCTCCGGTTTCGAAAAGGAAGTTGGAAAGGATGGGAATCGTGGTTTTGCGCTCGACCACTCCCTGGGTGGCGGTGAGTTCTTTCAGTAAGTCGAATTTCTTAACTGTGATTTCCATAACGCTCACCCCGGCACAGGTTTTGACTTTAGAAAAACCAATTCCCGAAAACAGCCTTGATAGAAAAAACTGCTTTTAAAGAACCCTTACCTTATATCAAACCAGAATATCTTAAAACAGGAGTAGTAACAGTCCGGCCGGAAAAGTGGATAACTGGAACTAAACCGCCATGCGAGCAGTCCATCCCCGGTTTACGAGTGTTCACAAAAAGACGCTCCCTGGTTCGGAAGCGAGCATTTCAAGCCAGCAACTCATCCCGGCCGTCCCTTTACCCACATCTTCCACAGGCGGTGCACAGGCGGGCAAAAGGAATACGCGGCGATTCAGTGGATAAAAGAAAATAGGATTTTCTGGGAAACGGAAATCAGCAGCAATGGTGCTGGTTGCAGGGGATGTCATCCGGTAAGAATTTCGGTGAGCTTGTTGACCATCCTGTTTAAATCTTTGTCGGTCTGGCGGGCCTGTTCGATCTTGGCGACCGAGTGCATGACCGTGGTGTGGTGCTTGCCGCCAAACTGACGGCCGATTTCCGGCAGGGACGCTTCCGTCATACTCTTGGCCAGGTACATGGCAATCTGGCGCGGCACCACGATGGAGCGCGAATTATCCTTGGCCTTGATCTCAGCCAGGCGCAGTCCAAATTGTTCCGCCACCACTTTTTGAATGGATTCAATGGTGATCTTGCGGGTCTGGGAGGCGATGAAATTCTTCAGGCATTCCTGGGCGGTGCGCAGGGTGATTTCAGCCCCGGTGAGCGAGCAATAAGCCACCAGGCGGATCAACGCGCCCTCCAACTCGCGGACATTGGTGCGGATATTCGACGCCACGTATAAAGACACGTCGTCGGGCAGGACCACCCGTTCCGACTCCGCTTTTTTCTGCAGGATGGCGATCTTGGTTTCCAGATCAGGCGGCTGGATGTCGGCGGTCAATCCCCATTCGAAGCGGCTGCGCAAGCGGTCTTCAATATCAGACAACTCTTTAGGCGGCCGGTCGCTGGCGATGACGATCTGCTTCTGGGCTTCGTGCAGGGCGTTAAAGGTATGGAAGAACTCTTCCTGGGTGCGTTCCTTTTGCGCCAGGAACTGGATGTCGTCGATGAGCAGCACGTCCACGGTGCGGAATTTATCGCGAAAGCTGGTCATCTTGTCATAGCGCAGCGAGTTGATCATCTCGTTGGTAAATTTCTCACTGGAGAGGTAGCAGATCGTCGCCTCGGGCTGGCTGCGCTTGACCGCGTGGCCGATGGCCTGCATCAAGTGGGTCTTTCCCATGCCCACCCCGCCGTACAAAAAGAGCGGGTTGTAGGCTTTGGATGGCCGCTCGGCGACCGCCTGGGAGGCAGCATGGGCAAACTGGTTACCGCTGCCGATCACGAAATCACTGAACGTATACCGGGTATTGAGCAGACTGGCCGATTCCCAGTCAAAGCGCGCCTGGCCGCCGCGCTGCGGAGCTCCGGAAGAGGCCGGCGGCGCGGCCACGGAAACAAGACCACGGTGGTTTTCGTGGCGGCTATACGGCGCCCACGCCTCCGCCGCGCGCC
>JBBSHD010000268.1:0-3736 GCA_038253455.1 Terriglobales bacterium
GATAAAGCCGGGGGTCGTCAGGATGACAACTGAGGGGTGGGATTTCAGCTCGGGCAGAGTTTTGCGCGACTGTTTGGATCTTGTGCGACTGCGTGGCGGACCACTCCAACTCCGGGGGTTTGACGAAAACTATCCTAAAACGATATATTAAGAAGGTTCCGCGAGTTCATTAAAACAGCTCATTGGGAGCTGCGTTACAAAAGGTAAACGCCCGCGTAGTTCAGGGCGCCCTCGCTGAAGCGTTCTGCGCTGCCCTCCCGTCTGGTGGAAGGATATGCAGAGCGCGACCGCCGGAAACGGAATGCCTCCTGATTCGTCAGGACATGGTGTCACCGTCCTCGGTCAAGTCCGCAAAGGTTGAAAACGGGAAATCGCGTGCCGCTCGGCCGGGCGCGCAACAATAATTTTTTGCCGCTGCGGGGATACCTGTGCGGCCGGCTGTACCGTGGGTCATTGTGTGCTTCGTCCGGGATGAACCATCCTGGCGGCGCATATTAATAAGGAGACTATACGAGTGCCAACTTTTAACCAGCTTGTCCGCAAGGGCCGTACCGCGACGAAGTACAAGACGGCCAGCCCGGCGCTGCAGGAATGTCCACAGAAGCGCGGGGTTTGCACTCGCGTCTATACCCAGACCCCCAAGAAGCCGAACTCGGCCATGCGCAAAGTCGCGCGCGTGCGCCTGACCAACGGCATCGAGGTCACCACCTACATTCCCGGGGTGGGACACAATCTGCAGGAGCATTCCATCGTGCTGATTCGCGGAGGCAGGGTCAAAGACCTTCCCGGAGTCCGCTATCACGTGGTGCGCGGCACCCTCGACACCGTGGGCGTGGCCAACCGCAAGCAGAGCCGCTCCAAGTACGGGGCCAAGCGTCCCAAGTCGTAATTGTCGGATCCTCTTTTAAGGACTGAACATGCCAAGAAAAGGATACATAGCGAAGCGTGAAGTGGCGGCTGACCCGGTGTACAACTCCACCCTGGTCACCAAGTTCGTGAACTCCATGATGTACAACGGCAAAAAGAGCACCGCCGAAGGCATCTTTTACGAGGCCATGAAGCGCCTTGAAGCCAAGGGCGGCGGCGACGATGCCCTGAAGCTGTTCAAGAAGGCGGTGGAAAACGCCAAGCCGCTGCTCGAAGTCAAGAGCCGCCGCGTGGGCGGCGCCAACTATCAGGTTCCCATCGAAGTGGGGGCCGACCGTCGCACTTCGCTGGCCATCCGCTGGCTGGTGACCTACGGCCGCGGACGCGGCGAAAAAGGCATGATCGACAAGCTCAGCAACGAATTGCTGGACGCCGTGAACAACAAAGGCGCCGCCATCAAGAAGAAGGAAGATATTCACCGCATGGCCGAGGCCAACAAAGCCTTTGCCCATTACCGCTGGTAACCGCGGAACCATTAATTTCGGCAACAGTTAAAAGGATAGAGAGAAACAAGTGCCCCGAAGCGTCCCATTAGAGCGCTGTCGCAACATCGGCATCATGGCCCACATCGATGCCGGCAAGACCACTACGACCGAGCGCATCCTTTTCTATACCGGCATCACCCACCGCATTGGCGAGGTGCATGAAGGCACTGCCACCATGGACTGGATGGAGCAGGAGCAGGAACGCGGCATCACCATCACCTCCGCCGCCACCACCTGCATGTGGAAAGATACCCGCATCAACATCATCGATACCCCCGGCCACGTGGATTTCACCGCCGAAGTGGAACGCTCGCTGCGCGTGCTCGATGGCGCCGTCGCCCTGTTCGACGCCGTGCACGGGGTCGAGCCGCAGTCGGAAACCGTCTGGCGCCAGGCCGATAAATACGGCGTTCCCCGCATCTGCTTCATCAACAAGATCGACAAAATGGGCGCGGATTTCGAGCATGCCATGGACACCATCCGCAAGCGCCTCAACGCCCGACCGGTCGCCATCCAGCTGCCCATCGGCGCCGAGAGCGGCTTCAAGGGCGTGGTGGATTTGTTCACCATGAAGGCCATCGTGTGGAAAGACGAGACCATTGGCTCGGAATACACCATCGAAGAGATTCCGGAAAACCTGCGCAAGAAGGCTGAAGCCTTTCACACCCAACTGGTCGAATCAGTCGCGGAAAACGATGACGCCATGCTGCACAAGTTTCTCGAAGGCGAGACCATCGGCGCCGACGAGCTCAAGGCTTCGCTGCGCAAAAGCACCATCGCCTTGAAAGTGTTTCCCGTGCTGTGCGGCACCGCCTTCAAGAACAAGGGAGTGCAGCCGCTGCTCGATGCCGTGGTTGATTTTCTGCCCTCGCCGCTCGACATTCCTCCGGTCAGCGGGGTTGACCCCACTCGCGATTCCGAAGATAAGGTCATGCGCTCGGCCAACGATACCGAGCCGTTCGCCGGCCTGGTATTCAAGATCATGAAGGATTCCTTCGTGGGCCAACTGGCGTTCGTCCGCGTCTATTCCGGACACCTCAAGACCGGCGACAGCGTCTTCAATTCCACCCGCCGCCGCAGCGAGCGCATCGGCCGCCTGCTGAAGATGCATGCCAACAAGCGCGAAGAAATCACCGAGATCTATGCCGGTGACATTTGCGCGTGCGTCGGCCTCAAGAACGTCACCACCGGCGACACCATCTGCGACGAGCGCCATCCGGTGACCCTCGAAAACATCGACTTCCCCGACCCCGTGATCGCGGTGGCGGTGGAACCCAAGACCAAGGTTGACCAGGAGAAGATGGGCGTCGCCCTCTCCAGCCTGGCGCAGGAAGATCCCACATTCAAAGTGCATACCGACCCCGAGAGCGGGCAGACCATCATCGCCGGCATGGGCGAGCTGCATCTCGAGATCATCGTCGATCGCATGATGCGCGAGTACAAGGTGGAAGCCAACGTGGGCAAGCCACAGGTGGCGTATCGCGAGACTATTCGCAAGCATGCCGAAGCCGAAGGCAAATTCATTCGCCAGACCGGCGGTCGCGGCCAGTACGGCCACGTCAAGATCAAGCTCGACCCCCAGCCCGCGGGCAAAGGATACGAGTTCGTCAACGACGTCATCGGCGGCTCGGTGCCCAAGGAATACATCAAGCCGGTGGACCAGGGAATTCAGGAAGCGCTCGAAGGCGGCGTGATGGCCGGCTATCCCATGGTGGATGTCAAAGCCACGCTGTACGACGGCAGCTACCACGATGTGGATTCCAACGAAATGGCGTTCAAGATCGCCGGCTCGATGGCCTTCAAAGAGGCCGCGCGCAAGGCGTCCCCGGTTTTGCTGGAGCCGGTGATGGCGGTCGAAGTGGTGGTTCCCGAGGAATTCCAGGGAGTGATCGTGGGCGATCTCAATCGCCGCCGCGGACGCATCGAGGATGTCGAGCACCGCGCCGGATCGCAGATCGTCAAGGCCTGGGTGCCGCTGTCGGAGATGTTCGGCTACGCCACCCACATGCGCTCCAGCACCCAGGGACGCGCCAACTACTCAATGCACTTCGCGCGCTACGAAGAAGTGCCGCGCTCGGTGGCCGAGGAAATTATCGCCAAGGTGCAAGGCAAGCCCGCGGCACGCTAGCCGCGGATTTAGCTGGAAATAAAAAACGGTTTAGGTGGGCAACCAGGTACAGAATTGAAAATCTTTAGGAGCTTTCGCACAACATGGGAAAAGAAAAATTTGATCGCAGCAAGCCGCACGTAAACGTGGGGACGATCGGGCACATCGATCACGGCAAGACGACGTTGACGGCGGCGATCACCAAGGTATTGAGCAA
>JBBSHD010000269.1:0-3723 GCA_038253455.1 Terriglobales bacterium
AAGTCGCAACCCACAGCCGAAGCCGTGGCGATTTCAGGAGAACGAATTGCCGGAGTTGGTTCGGTTGCCGACATCGAATCCTGGCGCGGCCCCTCCACCAGGACCCTCGACGCCAAGGGAAGACTCCTGCTGCCGGGATTCAACGACGCGCATGTGCATTTCGTTTCAGGAGGCGCACAGCTCGATAATGTCGATCTTAGAGATGCCGCTTCGCAACGGGAATTTGCACTTCGTATTTTCGTTAAGGCTCGACACCTGCAAAAAGGGGAATGGGTCCTCGGGGGAGATTGGGACGACCAATTGTGGTCGCCGGCCCGGGTGCCAGTCAAAGAACTAATTGATCCCGGCACCATGCAGGTTCCAGTGTTTGTTAACCGTTACGACGGCCACATGGCCCTGGCAAACTCGCTGGCGCTCAAGCTGGCAGGCATCACCAGCGCCACCAAAGATCCTCCCGGCGGAGAAATTGTTCGCGATGCTGCCGGAAACCCCACAGGTTTGCTGAAAGACGCGGCTGCGGACCTGGTTTACAAGATCATTCCCGCGATGAGCAGCGATCAGCGGCTGGCCGCCATAAAGCGCGCTCTGAAACATGCCGCATCCCTGGGAGTGACCAGCATCCAGGACATGAATCCTGATTATGCTGACATTGCCCAGTATGCAGATCTGGCCGAGAAAAAAGAACTGACACTCAGGATTTATGCTGCTCCACTGGAGACAGGTTGGGAAAACCAGGCGAAGATTGGTTTGCGTCATGCTTTTGGGTCCAGCTACCTGCGACTGGGGGCGGTCAAGGGATATGCCGACGGGTCTCTCGGTTCCACCACAGCGTATTTTTTCGAGCCCTACGTCGATGCTCCAAATACCAGCGGCTTGCTATCGGAAGAAGTGCAGCCCCCGGCAAAGATGCTGGAGCGCTTAACTCGCGCCGACGCGGCGGGATTGCAATTGTGCATTCACGCCATTGGCGACCGGGGCATTTCCATCATCCTCGATTTTTTCGATGAAATTCAAAGAACTAATGGCATGAAGGACCGTCGCTTCCGCATCGAGCATGCACAGCACATCGCTCCCCGGGATTTTGCGAGATTCAGCCGATTAAACGTCATCGCCTCGGTGCAGCCCTATCACGCAATTGACGATGGAAGATGGGCCGAAAAACGCATCGGTCCCGAACGAATTAAAACCACTTATGCCTTCAGAACCTTGCTCGATCACGGAGTGAGACTGGCGCTGGGGACCGACTGGACAGTGGCGCCATTGAATCCCATGCTGACGTTATATGCAGCCGTAACTCGTGCAACCCTTGATGGAAAAAACCCAGGTGGGTGGGTGCCGCAGGAAAAATTGAAGATTGCGGAAGCGGTGGAAGCCTACACCGTGGGGTCGGCCTACGCCGAGTACCAGGAAAATGAAAAGGGAAGCATTGTGGCCGGCAAACTCGCTGACCTGGTTCTTCTGGATAAGGACATCTTCCAAATCGCCCCGGAAGAGATCAAGAACGCGAAGGTGACCTTAACAATGGTTGGCGGGAAGATCGTCTACGGGGCTTTTTGATCGGCGCCAAGTTGTTTTTCAGTCGCCAGCAAATCGTCCATGGTTTCGCGGCGGCGAATTAATGCCACAGAATCTCCATCGATCATCACCTCGGCGGCCCGCAACCTCGAGTTGTAGTTGGAGCCAAGAGACATGCCGTACGCGCCGGTATCGAGGATGGCCAGGTATTCCCCCTCGACAATTACCGGAAGATTACGATCATGTGCGAAATAATCCCCGCTTTCGCAGATGGGGCCGACTACGTCATACCTCTCAATATCGTCTGTCGGTTTAGCTTGAACCGGGACAATCGCATGAAAGGCTTGGTATAAAGAGGGCCGCATCAAATCATTCATCGCCGCATCCACGACGGCAAATCGTTTCGCGGCATTCCTCTTGATATACAAGACCTGCGTCAACAGGGTCCCGGCGCTGCCGATGATCGACCTGCCAGGTTCCAACAAGAGGTGAATGTTCAACCCCTTCAGGGGTTCGATGACTGCGAGGGCGTAATTCGCAGTGATCTCTGCGAAATTCCATTCGCTCGCCCGGGCATAATCAATTCCCAGACCGCCGCCGGCATCGACATATTGAATGTGGTGTCCCGCTGAGTTCAAAAATTGAATCAGCGCCGAGACTTCACTCATTGCCGCCGCGAACGGACCCACGTCCTTGATCTGCGAACCTATATGGACGCTGACCCCGATAGCTTGCAAGTGGGAATCACCCTTCGCCACGTCATAAAGTTCGCGGGCCTGGGGAATGCCCACTCCGAATTTGTGCTCGCGCAACCCGGTGGAAATATAAGGGTGAGTATCGGCGGAAACGTTGGGATTGACCCTGATGGCAATCCGAGCAGTCTTGTTGAGAAGCGCGGCACGGGCGGACAACTCGCGCAACTCGCTTTCGCTTTCCACATTAAACATCAAAATATCCGCCGCCAGGGCGGCATCCATCTCGGCCTTGGTTTTTCCCACACCAGAAAAAACGATTCGGCTGGCGGAATAAGGGGCAGATCTGGAAAGGCGATCGAGCTCGCCACCTGAAACCACGTCGAAGCCCGAACCCAATTTGTCGAGTAAGCTCAGCGCGGCCAGATTAGAGTTTGCCTTGACCGAGTAGCAAACCGTATGAGGCACCGTGGCGAATGCCTGGTCGAAAATCCGAAAGTTCTCACGAATCACAGTCGCCGAGTAAACGTATAAAGGAGTGCCGAATTGCTCCGCCAGGTCAGTCAAAGGGACTTGATCGCAGTGCAAAACCATGCCGTCATGGTTACGCTGGTAGGTGAATGGAAGAACGCTGATTGCCATGGGATTTGGACAGGCCAAAAAAATGACTCAACGGAACAACCGCAAAACTTCTCGCGCGCCTAGTTGAAGGAACAGGTAGTAGCCTCAGCGGCGCTCAACCCTCCTCCGGGCAAAATCTTCACCACGATGATGGTCTCATCGTCAAAAGGCGTGGTTCCGGCGGAGAAATCAGTGACGAAATCGAAAACTTTGGCGACCACCTCTTCCGCCGGCAACTCAAGAGTGGTTGCCAGCAGTTCATTCAGTCTGTTTGTTCCGAGTTGATTGCCTTGGCGGTCTTCGGCGTCGGTAATACCGTCGCTGAAAAAGACAAATAAGTCGCCTGCAACTGCCGGCACTGTTATTTCATCGTAAGATACCTTGGGAAAAAGTCCGAGGGGCAGGCCGGTGGCTTGGATTGTCTCTGATTGCATATTGTGACAGTGAATGGGGCGCGGCAAGCCCGAATTCGCCACCCGCATGACTCGTCGATTATCGTCCCACAGGGCATAAATCATGCTCATGTACTGCGCGGTAATCGGGCGCTCATTCAGCGAGTCATTGATCTCACTCAACATTTTCGACGGGGAATATTCCTTCGACGCTTTACTGCGTACGATGCCCCCAACCAGCGCGGCAAAGAGGGCCGCGGGGGCACCTTTTCCGCTTACATCCCCGATGGCAATTCCTACCTTGTTTCCGGAGTAGATCACAAAATCGTACATATCCCCGCCAATGGCGTTCGCCGGAGAGAATCTTACGGCAAAGCTGGCACCGGGCAGTTCCGGGCAGCAGGGGGGAAGAAGACGAAGCTGGATTTCGCGCGCCATCGCCAGGTCTCGTTCCAGGCGCTCTTCCTCCCGCGCAATGCGCTCGTAAAGGGTGGCATTCTCGA
>JBBSHD010000270.1:0-3722 GCA_038253455.1 Terriglobales bacterium
AAAAGAGGAAGAGAAAGAAGATGCCACCATGAAAGCCGCCGGCAAGATCGCCGAACTGGGCGGTCACTCCCTTTCCCACGAGGAGAAGAAGAAGCTTGGGCCGGTTGTGCACTACGCCTTCGGCACGCTGCAGGGAGGACTCTACGGCAGCGTCATGGAATGGAGCGAGACCCCGGGAGGCGTGCTTCCCGCCCTGGCGTTTGGAACATCATTGTTTGTGGGGGCGGATGAAATCGCCGTACCGGCGCTGGGCCTGTCAGACCCGCCCTCGGAAACTCCGCTCTCTACTCACCTGTACGGCCTGGTTTCGCACCTCGTTTATGCCGTCAGCACCGAGGCGGCCCGGGCTGCGGTGCGTCGGCTTCTCTAATCAAGCCGCTCCGGGAAAGGCCTTATTGCGGCCGGGGGGGCTGCATTCACAACTTTCCCTCCCAATTCGCCGACTCAGTCCCACTCATCGAGTTGCAGGCCGGATGGCGCTTCCCGCCCGGCCTGCGCTTTCGCCCCTCAGCTCTTCAACAAGAGTGGCGCCGGGTCTTCGACTACCGTGTTGAATCAATCATCACAATGCAGCGACCAGCATCGGCGGTTGACTAAATGGTTTAGCTGTCAACCGTGTCGACCACTTCATACAGGTGAAAATCGAACTTGGTTATCTCCATCAGTGGTTTCATGTGTGCAGTGGCCTCGGGATTATTTCTCATGGCTTCGAAGTTTTTTGCGCTCCGCCATTGGGCGTAATTCGTTACCCTTACCCCATCGAGGCTCTTGTGAATGCTCGCTGAGACGAAACCCGGAAGTTTCTTCATTGTATTTTCCGTCGCCGCGATCAGCATATCGACTACCTGCTGCTGACGGCCGGGCTCCACGGTAAAAACATTAATCAAAGTGACGACTTTATTGTCCTTCGATATTTTCGGCATGAGTTTTCCCTCCAAGTTCGGTCGATATGCCAGCGATGGGCAGTTACTTCGATGGGTGCGGCTTGACCCCTGTCCATGTCCAGCCACGAATCTTCCAGGCGCCCGCTTCGGCATGCAAAACGAACGTCATCTGTCCTTCCTCAGTGAGAGCTTTTCCCTTTTCTTTGTAGATGTAGGTCGTTGGGACAATCACATACGCCAGATTGCCTTCGATCTCGGTTCTCGTGGGCGCCTCGTACTTCACTACGCCGTCAGTTACACCTGTGGCTTGTGCGTGCCTAGTATAGGCGGCCGCCCAAGCCTGCGCCGCATGCGGTCCCATCCAGCGATGAGGGGCAAGCTCATCCACGATCGTGATGTCGCCGGTTGCATAGGCGGAGTATGCGGCCTTCACGTCCCCGCTATTGAATCCGTCAAGGAACTTACGGATGGGCGCAGTTACATCGCCAGTTGGTGCGGCCGAGGCGGCTGGCAGCATCAGGATGCTCCCAAGTAACGCGAGGATTATTTGTTTTTATGTCGATCAACTCCGTTTCGGTCCAGAGCCAGCGATTGGCTTCATGAGACTTGCACTCTTGCCTCGATCCGCACTCCTGGTTCTTTTTCTGGATTCCAGCAGACAGCTCATACCAAAAATCAAGGACTTCGGACTCAACTGGCCCCAGCCTGCGCCTCGGCCAGCTTCTTGATGGCTTTCATCATCGAATCATCGCCGTCATTGGAATCTTTGTACCGCCGCTCCCCTTCGGGGACGATAGCGAAATCACCCTGGGTGATCTCCAGCCTGGTCACTTGATCACTGATTCCAGTGAGGTCATAAGTCATGGTCAGGTAGTTCGCGGGGATGTCCTCAATGGTGGAGTTGGGATCGAAGACCGTGTATTGCAGGCGCCGGGGCGGTTCTACGGCAACGATCTTGCCCTTGACGTAGAGGACGCCGTCGGCTGCCCCTCGCCACAGCAGCTCCGAGCCCGGCTTCCAATCGGTTTCGGCGTTGCAGCCGAACATGTACTGGCGGATGTATTGCGAATCCGTCAGGATCTTCCACAGGATTTCTAACGGCGCGTTGACTTCGATGCTCTTGCGAATCACTAATTCCGGCATTGGATACGCTTCCCTTTTTCCTGAACCAGCTTACTAATAGCGTCGATCTAAAAGCGAATCCGTCTTCCAATATCACGTTTTCTTCTTACTTCGAGCTGGTCTAGACCCAGCCCGCGAAGGAAGCTGAGCAAGATTTTGTTTTGGCGCCACCGACCTTAAGGACTTTAGGTTCCTTGCTTGTTGTTACGGCAACCGGATTTTTGTTTTTTCCGGTCACTGCAATGCGATCCTTCTTGCGCATAATAGGCCTCACAGCACGTTTACCGCGCGCGCCGCCAGCAATGCCACGATTGAAAGCGAAATCAGCGATTGCGCCATCATCACGAACTTGGCCCAGCGCGCCAGCACGGCGGTGTCGGTCGGTGAAAACGCGGTGCTGGTGTTGAATGCCAGAAACAGGTAGTCCGCAAAGTTGGGCGACCATCGCGCCGGGACATCCTTGATGCCGGGCACGGAGTTCCCTTCCAGAAGCATTTGCGGAAACAGGAATGCCCCGGTGAAACGTCCTTGGATCTTGTCGCGTTCACTTGGCCCTCCGCCATCCAGCCGCCAGTACCATAGCGCGAAAACCATGATGTTCGTGGTCCACAGCGATACCGCCGAGAGCAGTAGCACCAGCGGCGACTCCCGGTGTTTGGGCAGGCCTTCCACCAGAAATGCCAGCGACGAAATCATCGCCACTGTGATGATTCCATTGGAGACAAGGGTAATGGCCATGTGAAGAGCATGGTTCCCGATTCGGTGGGAGACGATGATGGGAATGAGAAGCACCGCCACCACCGCCAGCAGCAGCCAGCGCGGACCCAGCGACAAGGTCTCCGGCAGGGCGTAGGTGAGAATGCCTACCGCCAGAAGGGCAATAAATCCGGGCCAGCGCGGCTCGGGGGTTCTTTCTGTGGCCATCACCGAGAAGTCTATTACAAATACCGCCAGAGGGGACAGTATCCTGCGGTTCTGTCGGCCCGTTTCTAGTGGCGCTTGAAATACTGCACCTCCTGCTCGTGCTTCTTCGCTTTTTCCAGGGAGGTGAATGTTCCCAGGTTGCGCCGCTTCCCGCTCTTTGCATCTTTTTTTCGGGAATATAACCGGTATTCACCGGATTTTAGTTTTCTGATCATATTCTTTGGATGCATCTTGCCGGTCCCCGCGTAATCCGATGACAAGCGTCGCGCTGCCCCGCCAAATTCGTGGTCACCTTGCTGATATTTTGTGTACTCTTTCAAAGGTTCGATCTCGCTCGCCAAACTGTACGAGACCATGACTGAATCCGGAGCAATCAATTCCGCTCCACGCCTCCCGTTTCCCGAGCGGCGCAACCCGTCAGACGGCGCTCTGGGAATTGCCGCCGTTCTGGCGCTCCTGGGCATGATCATTCATCTGCTCACCAACAGCCGCTACGGATATTTCCGCGACGAGCTGTATTTTCTGGCGTGCGGCGACCCCTTGGCATGGGGATACGTGGACTTCGCCCCCATGGTCGCTTTGATCGCGAAGATCAGCCGCTTAGTGCTGGGAGATTCGCTGCAAGCCATCCGCTTCCTGCCCTCGCTTGCCGGGGCGGTAAAGGTCTTGCTCACCGGCATGATCGCCATCGAACTGGGGGCGAAGCGATTTGGGACCATGCTGGCCTGCCTCTGCTCCGTGGTTGCCCCCATTTCTCTCGCCATCGACGGCATGCTGACGATGAACGCCTTC
>JBBSHD010000271.1:0-3712 GCA_038253455.1 Terriglobales bacterium
CATGCCTTTTATGCTGTCAAACTTCCGGATAAGATCGCCTCTTCCGACTGCCATTAAATAAACTTCCACTCCAAAAAGCCAAATGACTAAAGCTCAGCAACTTTCAGAGGTTATTCTTTGATGCACTTTTGATTATCCGGGGACGCCTGTGTTTTGCGGCCCGAATCGTTTGGAAAACTGTTCCAGCGGTTCCCTTAACGGGCGCGATTCAATTTGGGAATGACCGGTTCTCCCGGCCATCCAGTCCCCGGGGTTCGAAATTAGCCACTTTCCAGGGGGAATCGGAACCCCCTCAGGGCGTGCTTTCTCAAGCGTTTTCAGGGTGATACATAAGAAAATCGAGCCGGCTCCTCAATTATCCGTTGCGTCGCGGGCACCCAGGCCAGAGCACCCTCCCAGCACCTTTATGTTGACTTCATCAAACCTAACTCCGTTTCCCTGGGGGTTTGTACATCACTTTCGTTGCAACCATCATCGAATTTCTCCTAAACACTACTGGGGGGTTCTCCATGGATTTTGGTCGAGCCAGGCTGGCAACGGTAACCGGATTTGTCGATTATGTGCGCGCTGAAGCCGGCGAGCTGCTCTCTCAAGACGGGGATGGGCGGGTCGGCAACGCGCAACGATGGGTGGCAATCGTCGGTGGTGGATTGCTGGCCGCTTATGGACTCAAGCAAAAATCAATCTCTGGCGCTGCCCTGGCCGTAGCCGGAGGGTACCTGGTTTACGCCGGGGCCAGCGCGGAGCGTCCTTTTTCTGACGGCGTGGAGGCGGTCACCGGCCCCCTTGAGGTGAAGCGCACCGTCAGCATCAACCGCCCGGCGGCGGAACTCTATGCGTTCTGGCGTAATCCGGAAAATCTTCCCAAATTCATGCTCAACATCGAATCGGTCACCCGGATTGGTCAAACCCGCACTCATTGGGTCACCAGGCCGGTGATGGGCATTCAATATGAGTGGGATGGCGAGGTCACCCAGAACGTCGAGAATGAGCGGATCGCCTGGCGTTCAGTCTCCGACTCGCATTTCGAAAACTCGGGCTCCGTGACCTTCGCTCCCGCCACCCAGGGCCGCGGCACGGAAGTCACCCTGGAACTCAGCTACAAGCCCCCGATGGGCCGCCTGGGCGTCGCCGTGGCCACCTTCATCGGGCAGGACCAGGAGCGACAGATCCGCGAGATTCTGCGGCAGTTCAAGCAGCTCATGGACGCGGGTGAAATCCCGTCCACTGTGGGCCAGCCGTTCGGGAGGCGATACGCCCCCGACAACCTGCTTGAGGGTTCGCTGGGCGCGAACTCCAGGACGAAATAAGCGTCCGCCGCTGGTTGGCTGCACGGTCGCGGCGCATGCCGCTTGACCAGGCGCCGGGATGGGTACGCCATGTTCGAAAAGAAGAACGATCACTGCACCAAGGTGGGTGCTGAAACCCTAATAGTGCAAGGCTTCCCACCCCGCCGGCGAGCGTTCTACGCTGGCTGCGCGGGGTCACAGGCGTTATACTCGTCCCCTTATGGCTGAGATTGAAAAACATCCCGCGGGTAACCTTTGCTGGATGGAGCTTGCCACTTCCGACCAGGCTGCGGCCAAAGATTTTTACACCCGGCTCTTTGGCTGGACTGTAAACGAGATTCCCATGGGCCCCAGCGAGTCCTATACAATTTTTGAGCTCGATGGCCTCTCGGCTGCGGCCGCTTACACCATGCGCCCCGCACCGCGGGCCAGTGGAATTCCTCCGCACTGGATGATGTATATGGCGGTGGACAACGCCGACGAATCGGCGGCACGGGCTGCGCAACTCGGCGGAGAAGTGATTGATCAGCCCATCGATGTGTTTGACGCGGGCAGAATGGCGGTTGTTCGCGATCCCACCGGCGGCGTGTTCGCCTTATGGCAGGCGCAAAAGCATATCGGCAGCCGAGTCGCTCATATTCCCGGCGCATTGTGCTGGGCGGATTTAAATACCCCCGATCCGCAACGCGCCTCGGAGTTTTACTCCGGGCTCTTCGGATGGAAACTGGAAACCGCGGAGAAAGATCCCTCGGGCTACCTGCACATTAAAAATGGCGAGCATTTTATCGGGGGCATTCCTCCGGCCACCCATCGCAAGCCGGAAACCCCCGCTCACTGGCTGGCCTACGTGCTGTCGGATGATTGTGACGCCACGGCGGTCGCCGCCAGGAAGATGGGAGCGACCTTCCACTTGCCGCCTATGACCATGGAAGGCGTGGGACGCATGTCCGTGGTCTCCGACCCCCAGGGAGCGGTGTTTGCCATCTTCCAGCCCATGCGCCACGCCTAGCCGGCGGTTTGCCCTGGCTCTCTGGTGACGAATTTCTCCACAACCGTAACTCCAGCGAAGCCAATGATCACGCCATCAGCATGCGATGGCTGCGGCGCCGCGCTACGGCCATATCTGCGCGGCGTTGAAGATAATCTTTCGCGTGAAATGTTTGCCGTGCTTCGCTGCCCCGCCTGCGGGCTGGGCCATACCTCTCCCCTGCCCGATGACCTGGCGACCTATTACGGCGAGCGGTACTACGGCAACCGCCACGGGTTCACCGCCAACTACTGCAATACCAGGCGCCTGAAATGGCTGGCCCAGGCGGTTGCGGAGGGCGCACAGGAACCAGGCGCCCCGGCATCCGGCCAGCCCCGGCGACTGCTCGACATCGGGTGCGGCGATGGCTCGTTCATGCTGGCGGCCCGCGCCCAGGACTGGGACGTGTACGGCACCGAGGTCAACCCTGAACCCGCGCGCGCCGCCGGCCTGCAAGTGCAGGCCGATCTCGCCGCGCTGGCGAAATTCGCTCCCTTCATTTGTATTACGTTGTGGCATAGCCTCGAACATGTCAGCGACCCGCGCGCAACATTAGCGGAGCTGCAACAGCTGCTGGCCCCCGGCGGCGCCTTCATCATCGCCGTACCCGATGCCGGCGGCCTTCACGCCGGCATCTTCCGCCGCCACTGGTTCCCATTGGATGTCCCTCGCCACATCCACCATTTCTCGCGCCACAGCCTGACGAAGATGTTGGCCGGCGCAGGCCTGGAGGTCACAGCCAATGCTCACCAGGAAATTGAATACGACTGGTACAGCTTCAACATGAGTGTGTTAAAAACTTTCATGGACCGCCCAGTCGATTGCTTCGAGTTCCTGGTGGGGCGGCCGCGCAGGGTATCGCGCGTGCGCATGGCAGCCGCGCTCCTGATCTCCGCCGCCCTCGTCCCCGTGACCCTGGTCATGACGATGCTGGGCACAGTCACTCAAAAGGGCAGCACCTTAATCCTGACCGCAAGAGGCGCTTAGTTTCACCGGGGTGAGGAAGAACCCCTGCTCGGCGACAACTCCTGGTGCGGCCTTTTTCGCTTTCCCCCGGCCCGCTAGATTTTTCCAATCTCCGCGACTCTCTTATAGTATTGACCCGATGCCGCCCGTTACCCCATCCGAGCCCCAGAACGTCGGCCATTACCGCATCATTCGTAAACTCGGCCAGGGCGGAATGGGAGTGGTTTACGCCGCACACGACGAGCGTCTCGACCGTCCCGTCGCCATCAAGATGGTCCGCGACGCCGCTCCTGACGACGAAGGACGCGAGCAGATGTGGCGCGAGGCCCGCGCCGCCGCCGGTGTCAACCACCCCAACATCTGCCAGATCTACGAGATCGGCGAGCATGAAGGCAATGTTTTTATTGCCATGGAACTGCTCGAAGGCGAG
>JBBSHD010000272.1:0-3701 GCA_038253455.1 Terriglobales bacterium
AACATTTTGGGGTTTTTCATATGGCCGATTTTGTAGCTAAGCGTAAGCAGTTCGCCTTTCCTGAATGGCAGGACGAAAAGAAGCGCGATAGAACCATTCGTGCGCTTGTTGCAACAATCAATACCAGGGTTCGCATAGGGATCGCTGCGGCTGTAGTAAAGTCGGCCTACGATGAAATCGTTCCGGCAAACATGAGAGAGCGTCTAGGTAGGAACCATTACACCTTTGCTGTCCGGATGTGTATGGCCTTCGTTGAACAGTGGCGAAAGCAATACGGATACTCAGATCCCATCCAATATGTATTTGATCGACTAACGAAAGGCAAGGGAGAAATTGACGAAGTTTTTGGCACCTCTGGCGGTGAGGATGGCTTTCGCCGGTACGGCATACATCAGGATGGATGGTCATTTCAGAACAAACAAAATATCACTCAGCTTCAGGCTGCGGATATTTGGGCTTACGAAAATTATCGGTATGCGGTGGACACGTCTTTTGCCCCAGCGGATCAGAGGAAAAACATGAGGAATTCGTATCGGGTCTTGAGCGGACATCCACTTACTGTCATGCGCTATACCTCAAGGGCAAGCCTGTCGATGATTGTAAGACGACTTCACGAATCTGATAGGTTTGAGGAAATCATAGAGGGGTTGTAGTTTAGGCGGAGGTTTCTTCCCTGCCACGGGGCAGCTAAAAATGTTGCCAGTGCTGTCAGTCAAGTATATTATCGCCTTAATTAGATACTCTTCCATAACGCATACTAATGACAGGCCATTTTTTCCACTAGACGCCTTTTATGCCCGAGAGCAGCAAAAAAACCAGGCGGGGACGCCAGCCGGCGCGCGGCATCGCCGTCATTCCGCAGTTGCCCACGGTCGCCATCGTGGGCCGCCCCAACGTGGGCAAATCCACCTTGTTCAACCGGCTGGTGGGCTGGCGCCGAGCCATCGTGGGCGATGAGCCCGGCATTACGCGCGACCGCCTCTACGGCGAATGTAGCTGGAACGGCCGCCGCATCCGGGTGGTGGATACCGGCGGGGTCATTCCCGAAGACGAAGATCTCATGCTCTCGGAAATCTATCGCCAGGCCCAGATCGCCATGGAAGAAGCCGGCGCCATCATCATGGTGGTGGATGGCCGCACCGAGCTGGCCTCTCCCGATATGGAGCTGGCGCGCCTATTACTGCGCAGCGGCCGCCCGCTGTTTCTGGCGGTCAACAAGATAGATTCCCCGGCGATGATCGCGGCGGCGGAAAACTTTCGCCGGCTCGGCATCACGCGCCTCTATTCCATCTCCGCCGAGCACTCCAGCGGCGTGGCTGAATTGCTGGAAGCGGTGCTCGAAGTGCTGCCCCCATCTCCCGTGGAGGCGGAAACCGCGCCCGGCTCCGACGTCTGGAACCGTTACCAGAATCCCAACCAGCCGGTGCCCGACGCGCTCACCCCCTCCGACATAGCATTGGTCGAAGCCCGCCTGGACGACATCATCATCGAAGAAATTCCCGCGGACCAAGCGGGCGCAGCGGAAGAGACGGAAGACGGCAAGATGCATCACGGCTCCAAGGGACCGCCGGCCGAAGTGCGTGTGGCCATCATCGGACGGCCCAACGTGGGCAAGTCCACGCTGCTCAACCGGCTCACCGGAACCGAGCGCTCCATCGTTTCCGCGGTGGCCGGCACCACCCGCGATGCGGTGGACGAAGTGGTCACCCGCGACGGCAAGCATTACCGCTTCATCGATACCGCCGGAATCCGCCGCAAGGGCAAGACAAAGTTAATGGCCGAGAAGCTTTCGGTGGTCATGGCGCGCAAGCATCTTGAGGCCGCCGATATCGCGGTGCTGATGATTGACGCCACCGCCGGCGTGATGGCCCTCGACGCCACCATCGGCGGCTATGCCCATGAAAGCGGGCGCTCCGTCATCATCGTCGTCAACAAATGGGACCTGGTGGGGGTGGGCGGACAATCGGGCAAGGGCGCGGCCGACCAGCAGGCCTACGAGGAGCGGCTGCGCTACAACCTGAAGTTCCTCAATTACGCGCCGGTGGTCTTCATCTCTGCCACGGTGGGGAAGTCGGCGGAAAAACTTTTTGCGGTGCTCGAACACGTGGCCGCCGGACGCTGGAAGCGCATCACCACCGGCGAGATGAACCGGTTCCTCAAGCACGTGGATTTCGAGCGCGCCTCGGTGCCCAGCGCCAAGCGCGTGCGAATTTACTACCTGACCCAGGCACACGTTGCGCCGCCCACGTTCATCCTGTTCACCGATCGCGCGGTGAAGCTGCACTTTTCCTACCAGCGCTTTCTGGAAAATCAGATCCGCAAGGCCTTCGGCTTCGAAGGCAGCCCCATCTGGATCAAGAGCCGCGCCCACAGCAAATAAATTTTCGGACTAAAGCGCCTGCGGGTCCAAGCCGCCTTCGTGCAGGTCCGCCTGGGTGACTTGAAGCGGGGGCGGCGGCGGATGCAGCAGGCTTCCCAGCGGCGCATAGCGGTCGCCGAAAAATTCCAACGCGTAGGCCTCAAAGAATATGGCGGCGGGTCCGCTGACCAATCCCACCAGGAAAATCAGGACCACCAGCAGCACCATGCCCGCGGAAATGACGGTCGCCCAGAAAAGTATGTTAGTGGCCGGGGGAACGCTCATGTGCGGCATCATGAGTCCCGCGATCGCCACTGGAATGATGATGATCAGGCTGACCAGGAAGATCGCAATTGAAGCCGCGATGCCCACGGCGATCGCCAGCACGATTTTCATGATCACGTACATCGCGAAATTCGACTTCTCGCGGCGCACCCGCGCCATGACCACGCGCAAAGCCGCCATGATTCCAACGTTCTCCAATGCCATCACCGGCACGCAGAAATCTTTGGCCCCCAGGGCAATCAACCCGGTTGTAAGGGAGTAGAGGACCAGGATCGGCAGTAACAGAAATATCATTGATACAACCGTCGCGAGGTTGGGGTGCCAGTCACCGGCGGGCGCGGCGAACATACCCGCGGCCGCCGCCCAGGCGATAAATGGCGAACATATCAAGCCCAGGCCCGCCAACATCAAGATCATGAAGACGATCTGGAAGACAAAAAATCGCGTGCCCGGCCGGTGCCGGCGCCGCCATCCTTCCAGCAGCTTGAACCGGGCCGCGGTCACAGCGTCGAACAGGATAAAACGAAAAACGCTGCCAACATAAATATGAACAAATACCAGCAGGATCAGGAGGAAGATGAGGGCCAGGATCAAAATTACGAACATCATTCCCCAGGCCGCGAGCACCGGAGGAATGCCGGGAACAGACACGAATTGATCGGGCGGCGGATGCTTCCCAATACCAGGAAAACCTTTGATGGGTAAACTGCCGAAATTACATCCGCCCATCGCCGCTACTTCACCCGTAGCCAGCGCCAGCAGGGCAGCCCGCCACCAACGGTCCCAGCGAATCGGCCGGAACATCAGCCGCTTGGTGGTTTCCATCGCGGGGGTAATCACGTCAACGGCATTGCGGGGAAGAGCCAGAAATTACCTCGAGGGCCTTCAATCTGTGAAAGATGAAAATTATACTTCTGCTGGTGTACTAAAGCAGTTTCTCAGTGTTATAGCCGAGAACGCTGTCCCCCTCGATCAGCCCATCCTTCATGTGACTTGTCATTCCGGGCGCAGCCGAGTAACCTTTTGTTTCCTTTAAGGTGGTAGGAGTGTCAGCCTG
>JBBSHD010000273.1:0-3699 GCA_038253455.1 Terriglobales bacterium
CAGGCCAAAACAAGAACAAAATAAAACGCGAGGTCCTTCGCGCAAAAAATAGACAAAGTCTCGCTCCAGGATGACAAGGGAAAGGTTGATTTCTACTAATTAAATTGTCTATACAACTTCTGGAGATTTTGGCTGGAAGCCAAAAAATAAGACCAAGAGAAACGCGAAGCCCTTCCCCTGACCACAAAAAAAGCAGCGGGCTTGCGCCCGCTGCTCTCTCCTCACTAACTATCCCAGGATGTTCAGCGACTTCGACATATCGTTGTCGAAGCCCGGAAACACGCCTTGCAGGTTGTGATTGCCTACGTGTTTGTAGACCGCTTCACCGAGCACGCGACGGAAGTCGGTGGTCAGGGCTAAATCGCGGCCTTCGTAGAGTTGCGACTGGCCCAGCCCTGGCCACTGGCCATAGACTTTGCCTCCGCGCACCGGGCCGCCCAGTACGAACATCGCGTTGGCGTGGCCGTGATCGGTGCCGCGGGTGCCGTTCTCGCGGGCGGTGCGCCCGAATTCCGACATGCTTACCAGCACCGTGTCTTCGCCCATGCTGCCGATATCGGTCCAGAAGGCGGCGATGGATTGCGAAAAGTCGCGCAGCAGGTTGGCCAGTTGTCCCTGGGTATTGCCTTCGTTAACGTGATGGTCCCACCCGCCGATGTCGGCGAACGCGACTTCCACTCCCAGGTCGGCCTTGAGAAGCTGGGAGATCTGGCGCAGGCTGTCGCCAAATCTTCCCCGAGGATAGTTGGCGCCCGCCGCCGGCTGGTACTTGGCGGGGTTGGCCGACTTCAGCATTCGCACCGCGTCGAAGGTCTCGGAGCCGGTGCCGTGCAGCACGGAATCCACCGAATGGGCATACATGGCTTCGAACGTGTTGGACATCGGGGCGGCGGCCTCGGCGTTGCGTCCGCCGACGCCAAAGTCGCTGATATTTCCGATGGCCACCGCGGGCACCGCGCCGGCGAGGGTACGCGGCAGCGATCCTCCCAGGGCGATGGCGCGGAACGGAGAGGTCTTCTCCGCGGCGGCGGTCTGAGCAGCTTTCTTCTCGGCGGCATCGCGCAACGCGCGGTTCAGCCAGCCGTCTTCGGTTGCCTTCATCCCCGGCGTGCCTGATTCCATGTAATCCTGCGCGTCGAAGTGCGAGCGCGTCGTGTCCGGCGAGCCGGCTGCATGAATGATGGCCAGGTGCTTTTGGTCCCACAAGGGCTTGAACGCAGACATCGAAGGATGCAGCCCGAAGAACCCATCAAGATCGATCGCGGAATCATTGCCGGCGCGCGGGCGCGGGATCGCAATCGTGGGACGCATCGCGTAATATGCCGCCTCGCCGTGCGGCACCACGATGTTCAGGCCGTCCGCGGCGCCGCGCTGGAAGAGGACCACCAGCCGCTTCTTGCTGCCGCCGGCGATGCTGTGGGCGGCATACACCACCCGGTTCAGGAATGCGGGGATGACCGAAGTTCCCACCAGGGCCATCGCGCTGTTCTTCATAAAGATTCGACGCGTAATCATTTTCATTCTCCTTCGGCTGTCGGGTGCGGCCGCCTCTTGCAGGTAGTCCCGCGACAAAACTCTGCAATTAAAACCGGACTGCTCACAATGTTTCGCCGGTTAGCGCCGCTGGAACTCCGGCGAACCCAGGATGAGCCCCGCGATCACGCCGCTATCGGCGGCCCGCGGCTTATCATCCAGTTTTCGCTGCGTAACTTCCGGCGCATTCAACTGTTTCAAGATCGTCTGGTGGGTTTGCTGGGAAACGTCGCCCGACAACAGCGACGATTCGAACAACCCCAGCGCCAGGGCGGAATCTTCAGGAATGGGCGCTCCGTTGACCGCCACCGCCGGGTTAAAGCTTGCTCCGCGCAACTTGCCGGAGCCCAGCGACAACGCAAAATTCATGCGATCGAGCAACGCCGCGGAGTTTACCCACGCGTCGCCTTTCATGGAGTAGCCGGTGGGCGGCTGCATTCCGTAAAGCGGCATTCCCATCTTGTTCAACGCCTGGGCCAGGGGAAGAGGGTTCTGCAAGCTGGTGCCCGTCGCCCGCACCGCCGAAATTACGAACTCAAACGGTGTCTTCACCTTGGCGCGATAGCTTTCCGGAGACCAGAACTCCGGCGAATGGAACATGGTGCGCAGCACTTCGCGAATGTCGCCGTCAGAGCTCAGAAAGGTCTGCGACATGCGGTCCACCAGCGCCGGCGGAGGGTTGTCGGAAACGAAGCGCATGGCCAGCTTGCGCGAAATGAACTTCGCGGTCGCCGGACTGGACGCCAGCATCTCCAGCGCCTGCACCCCTTCTTTTTCGCCCTGGTCTTTAAAGCTGCGGCCGAGAACGGTCTTGGTTCCGGGCTCGTGACGGCGGGAGTCAAACTCAAAATCCCCGCCGCGTTGCGGCTGCCGTATGGTCCAGCCGGTAAGCACCTTCGCCAGTTCGGTCACGTCGCCCTGCGTGTAACCGCCATCCACCCCGAGGGTATGCAGCTCCATGACTTCGCGGGCGTAGTTCTCATTGAGTCCCTGCGCCCTTTTCTGCTTCTTCAGTTTGGCCTGCCGTTCAGGATCGTTGCCCGCGATCATGGTGGGGTCGTTTTTGTTGCGGTTGATGTTGCCGTTATTGCCGTTAATGTTGCCGTTGGCTTGGCGGGGGAAATTCATACCCTGGCCAAAACCCGGGCGGCGGCCTCCGCCGAAATTTCCGAAATTGCCGAACCTGCCATTCTGCTGGCGGCGGTTGGCGAACGGCCGGTTGCCACCCTCGCCGCGGCCTCCGTTGAGCACCATCTCAGAGTGAGCGCCCACGCTCTGCCAGTTATCCAGATAAAACAGCATGGCCGGAGACTGCGCCGTGGCCAGCAGCAGGTCTTTGAATTTTCCCAGCGCGCGGGGACGAATCACGTCGCGCTCGAACGACGTCACCAGGTACCGGTCCGCGCCCTTGTTGATGAACACGTTGAAGTGATTGAACCAGAAGTCTGACATCACTTCGTCCAGCTGCCGTTCGCTGTAGGCCGCCCGCAGGATCTTGCCCTGTTGCAGCTCTGAGGTCACCAGTTGGCGCGGATTGGCCAGCGCCTGCAGCGTCTCGCGCTGCTGCGGGCTGAGGTCTTTCATCATCTGGTCGCGCTCGTCGGGCTTCAGCAAGTTGGTCATGATGCGGCGTTCCGCCGGCTGCATTTTTAGTATCTCGGAAATTCTCTGGTCGGGGGCCATCGCCATCAATCGCTGGCCCTGTTCCATGGCCGCCTGGCGCTCTTCGCGGGTGACCCTCGGGCCATCCTGGTTGTTGCCCTGGCCGTCGCCATTGCCAGCCGCGGCATCGGAGTCGCCGGTCCTGGCCATGTTCTTGTCCATCATCTTGTCGGAGTCGCCGGCCGCGGCGGTCACGCCTTCAGCTTCCATGTCGGCGGCGTTCTTCTGCGCGTCTTTTTCTTCCTTGTTGGCCTTGCGCGCCTTGTAGTTGGCGATCTCCGCCTTGTACAGCTCTCGTTTTTCAGAGTTCAACGGCAGGCCCACCTTGCCATTGGCCATGGCTTTCAACAGTTGCGGCGGAGGAAAGTTTTCCACGATCTCGCGCGAGCTCATGCGCAACGTGCGCAGCGGCGCCAGTTGCGCTTCGAGATTGGCGTCGGAAATATTTTCCGGATGCAGTTGCTGCTCGATCCACTTATCCACGCCCATGGCCTGCACGCGCTC
>JBBSHD010000274.1:0-3680 GCA_038253455.1 Terriglobales bacterium
AACAACGAGTTTTCTTCGTCGTCCACGCACAAAATGACGGGCTTGCCCTGCTCCACGGATTCTCTCCGTAAATTATTTATATCGCGGCGGTACTGCACGCGGCCGGTTCTTGTATCTTGTCCCCGGCCAGCGGCGTGGGGAAAAATACCCGGAAACATGTGGCATTCCCAGCGGAAAAGTGCATGCTGCGGAAACAAATCGAGCCATCGTATTTTTGGACGATTCCCTTGCTGATCCAAAGGCCGAGGCCCGTGCCCTTGGTGGATTTGGTGCTGAAAAACGGCTCAAACAGGCGCCGGGCGTCGTCCGGCTTGATGCCCGACCCGTTGTCGCACACCGACAGATAAACGCCGCGGCGTTTCTTCCGCCATTCCTGGCTTTCGAAAACATGAACCTGCAACACTCCCCCCTTGGGGGTCGCCTGCACCGCGTTGCCAATCAGGTTGAGGAACACCTGTTTCAGCTCCACGGGAAATCCCTGGATCTCGCCGCGGCTCTGATATTTTTTCCGCAGAGTGATTCCGCTCATTTGAATGCTGCGCGATTGCAACTCGAGGACGTCGTCCACCAGGTCACTCACCGAAACCAAAACCGGTTTTTGCGATTCGCGATAAAAACTCAGAGTTTGACGGGTGATATGGCTGACGCGCAGCAGCTCCTGTTCGCCCATGCGCGCATAGTACTTGGCTTCTTCATCCAATGACGGATGGCTGGAGAGCAGGTAAAAGGCGTTGGTGATGGCTTCGAGCGGGTTGTTGATCTCGTGGGCGATGATGCCGGCGACGCGGCCCATGGCGGCGAGCCGCTCGGTCTTGCGCAGCGCGTCTTCGGCCTGCAACTGCGAGGTGATATCGCGATTGATCTCAAGAATGACCTCCCTGCTCGCATTGGCCTTCAGTCCCTGGCGGCTGGCCACGGTGAGTTCCCTGCCGTCGCGGGTCTGTTGCACCAGGTTGCCTTCCCAGCGCCCATCGACCGCCAGGCTGGATTGGATTTCGGCGGCGGAGACGGGCAGGCGGGTGTGCAGTATCTCATGAGCGTTCTTGCCCAGCACTTCCTCGCGTTTCCAGCCGTATAGGGCTTCGGCGCCGCTGTTCCAGAATTCCAGGATGCCCTCGGAATTGCTCACCATGATGGCTTCGGTGGCCAGCTCCAGCAGGTCGGCGCGCTCGCGAAGCTCCTCTGTGCGCTCGACGACGCGCTCTTCAAGCTCGCGGTTCAGGCTTTCCAGCTGCCGGGTCTTGCGGTGCAGCTCGGCAAACACGCTGACCTTGGCGCGCAGCAGCTCGGGAACCACCGGCACGGAAATATAATCGACGGCCCCGCGCTGGTATCCCTTGATGCGATCGACGTCGGTCAAATGCACGGCGGAGATAAAGATGATGGCAGTCTTCTGAAATCGGGGATGCTGGCGGATCATGTCCGCCATCTCGAAACCGTCGATCTCCGGCATGCTCACATCCATGAGCACGACGGCGACGTCGTTCTTCAAAAGCTGCTCCAGGGCTTCGCGGCCCGAGGTAACCTTGATCAGGTTTTCGCCAAGCTCTTTCAGAATTACTTCATAGCTGAGGAGCTTGGCGGGCTGATCGTCCACCATCAGGATATTCACCATGTCGTTAGCAGCCATCAGTCGTCTTTCGATCTCCTATGAGCCTTTGCCCAACGGGTTGATTTACCGGTGCAGCCACATGCGCAGCGCGGAGAGCAGTTGCTCGGTGTTGACGGGCTTGGCCAGGTACTCCGAGGCGCCCGCTTCGAGACATTTTTCACGATCGCCCTTCATGGCCTTGGCGGTCAAAGCGATGATGGGCAGACGGCGCAGCGAAGCATTCTGGCGGATAACCTGCATGGTTTCATAGCCATCCATTTCCGGCATCATGATGTCCATGAGGACAATGGCGACGTCGGGCGTGGATTCAAGGGTGGTGATGGCTTCGCGGCCGGTGCCGGCGGTGAGCACCACCATTCCGCGGCGTTCCAGAACGCTGCTCAAGGCAAAGATGTTGCGGACGTCGTCATCGACGACCAGAACCTTGCGTCCTACCAGCGCATCGTCGGAACGGTGCAGGCGGTCGAGCATGTTCTGTTTTTCCTTGGGCAGATCGGCCACCACTCGATGCAGGAACAGGGCAGTCTCATCGAGCAGGCGTTCCGGCGATTCCACATCTTTCACCACCACGCTGCGGGCCAGCATGTGCAGGCGGGCATCTTCTTCCGGAGTCAGTTCCTTGCCGGTAAAGACCACGACCGGAAGGTCGCTCAGGGTTGGCATATCCGCCATGCGTTCGAGCACTTCGAAGCCGGTCATGTCGGGCAGGCGCAAGTCAAGAACCATGCAGTCAAAACTCTCATTGTGCACAGCCTCGAGGGCCTCGCTGCCCTTGCCCAGCACGGTCACGTCGATGTCGTCATAGCCCAGCAGTTCCTTGATAGTGAACTGCTCGGCGGGGTTGTCTTCGACGACCAGCAGGCGCTTGCGGCGCGGGCTGGCGTAGTCCTTGATCTTGGCCAGTGCGGCTTCGATGCCTTCGGTCGAAGTGGGTTTGGTGACAAAAGAGAAGGCGCCGCGCGACAAGCCGTGGTGCCAGTCTTCATCGGTGGTGAGCATCTGTACCGGGATGTGCCGGGTGGCGGGGTCCTGCTTCAAATGATTCAGGACGGTCCAGCCCAGCATGTCGGGCAGGAAGACATCGAGCGAAACCGCGCTGGGATGGAACTCGCGGGCCAGGGCCAGGGCTTCGGCGCCACGCATGGCCACCAGTACCTTAAACCCGATGTCGCGAGACAGGTCGCAAAGGATGCGCGCGTAGTGCGGATCGTCTTCGACGATCAGCAGCACCGCGTCTCCCGGTTCCAGGTTGTTGCGGTCGTCCTCAATTTTTTCCACCGCGTGCTCGGCCACGGCTGCTCCCGAGAACTGCAGGGACGAAACGATGGAAGCCGATTGACCGGCGGGCTGCGCCGCGATCGCGGTGGTCGGGCCTACGTACATCTGGGGAAGATAAAGGGTAAAGGTGCTGCCCTGGCCGGGAGCGCTGCGCAGTTGAATTTCTCCGCCGAGCAGGCTGGCCAGTTCGCGGCTGATGGCGAGACCGAGCCCGGTGCCGCCGAATTTGCGGCTGGTGCCGGCGTCGGCCTGCTGGAAGGCCTCGAAAATGATTCGCTGTTTTTCCTGGGGAATACCAATCCCGGAGTCAGCCACTTCGAACGCCACCACTGATTTCGCGACGTTCAAGATAGGATGCTCCTGGCTCCAGCCACTGACTGCCGCTGAAACCGCCAGCCGCACGCCCCCCTGCTCGGTAAATTTGAACGCATTGGACAGCAGGTTCTTGAGCACTTGCTGCAGACGCTTGGAATCGGTGACCAGGCTGCGGGTCAGGTTGGGATCGCTCACGATCTCGAAGTTCAAGCGGCGGTTTTCTGCCTCGTGACGGAAGGGACGCCCGACCATGTCGAGCAGGCTGGCGAAGAAGACTTCTTCGGCTTCGACGGATACGGTGCCCGATTCTATCTTGGAAAGATCGAGAATGTCGCTGATCAGCGTAAGCAAATCGGTTCCCGCGCCATGAATGGTGCGGGCAAATTCGACTTGCTTGGGGGTCAAGTTGCCGTCGGGGTTGTCGGTAAGCTGCTGGCCGAGCACGAGGATGCTGTTCAGCGGAGTACGCAGCTCG
>JBBSHD010000275.1:0-3672 GCA_038253455.1 Terriglobales bacterium
CGGAACATCGAGCGAAATAAGATCGCCGTCCCGCACGAACGCCAGCGGGCCGCCAATGAAACTTTCGGGGGATACGTGAAGCACGCAGGCGCCATAAGCCGTGCCGCTCATCCGTGCGTCCGAAATTCGCACGATATCGCGGACCCCCTGCAACAGAAGCCTACGGGGAATCGGCAGCATACCCCACTCTGGCATTCCGGGGCCGCCCAGGGGGCCTGCGTTTTGCAGCACAAGGATGGAATCTTCGGTTACCTCCAGATCATCGCGATCGATTCTGGCTTCCATCTCCGCATAATTTCGAAAGACGATAGCCGGCCCGGTATGTTCCAGAAATCGCGGATCCGCGGCCGATGTCTTCATCACAGCTCCGTTCGGAGCAAGGTTACCGTAAAGGACCGCGGTCCCCCCGCTGGAAACCAGAGGATTGCTTCGCGGCCGAATGACGTCGCCGTTATGGATCAAAGCGCCGGCGAGATTTTCTCCCAGGGTTCGGCCATTGACAGTCAGGCAATCCAGGTGCAGCAAGTCCTTGATCTCGGCCATAAGAGCGGCCAGGCCGCCCGCGTAATAGAAATCCTCCATCAGAAATTTGCCTGACGGACGAATGTTGGCGAGCACCGGGACTCGCCGTGATATTTCATCGAACCGGTTCAACTCCAGAGCCAGTCCGCATCGCCGCGCCAACGCAATAAGATGAATCATGGCGTTGGTCGAGCCTCCAATCGCCATGTCGACCGCGATGGCATTCTCAAACGCGTCGGTGGTCAGGAGCGACTTGGGCTTCAGGTCTTCCCAGATCATCTCCACGATGCGCCGGCCGCAATCCATCGACATGCGCACGTGGTTGGCATCGGGCGCCGGAATAGAAGATGCGCCCGGCAGAGTCAGCCCCAGAGCCTCGGCCAAAGCAGTCATGGTGGAGGCTGTGCCCATGGTCATGCAAAAGCCGGGAGACCGCGCGATGCCACCTTCCATCTGGTTCCACTCCTCCTCGGTGATGGAGCCCGCGCAGCGCTCGGTCCAAAATTTCCAGAGGTCGGTCCCGCTTCCCAGCGGCTGCCCTTTCCAGTTCCCGCGCAACATCGGTCCCGCCGGAAGGTAAATGCTTGGCAGATTCATACTGATCGAGCCCATCAGTAAGCCGGGCGTCGTCTTATCGCATCCGCCCATCAGCACCGCGCCATCCACCGGAAGACTGCGCAGATATTCTTCGGTCTCCATCGCCAGAAGATTCCGGTAAAGCATGGGACTCGGCTTGCTGTAGGTTTCGGTGATGGAGAAAGCCGGAATCTCGACCGGGAAGCCTCCGGCCTGCCACACTCCCTTCTTTACCGCTTCGGCCCTTTCGCGAAGATGCGCGTGACAGGGGTTGATCTCACTCCAGGTATTGACGATTGCGACCACCGGCTTGCCGGTGAAATCCTCGCGCCGGTATCCCGCTTGCTTCATGCGGGAGCGATGACTGAAGCCCCGCATGGTCTCCGGGCCAAACCATCGGAAACTGCGTAACTCGTCGGCTGTTTTGTTCATTGTCGTTCCTGGCTCGGTACAACGCGAATTCGCGTGGCAAGAAGGCCGGCGGCCAGCATACATCCCGTCAGAAACCACAATCCCGTTTGGTAGCGGCCGGTCGCGGTTCTGAGATACCCGAAGATGTAGGGCCCGACGAAGCCGCCGAGATTGCCCACGGAGTTGATAGTCCCAATGGCCGTCGCGGCGGCTGCCTTGCCCAGAAACGCCGAGGGAAGTGTCCACAGCACAGGAAGGAATGCCTGGAAAAAGACGCCGACCAGACAAAAGGCGGCTACGGCCAGCCCGGTACGGTCGCCTGCGAGAATGGCGAGCGCAAGCCCTACGGCGGTCACGAGCACAGGAGCCGCGGTGTGCCATCGGCGCTCTCCGGTGCGGTTAGAGGAAAACCCGTTCAGCAGAATGCCCGCCACACTGAAAAGGTAGGGAAGCACCGTGACGGCGGTACGCCAAGTAACCGAGATATCCTTCATATTGTTGGTGATGGACGGCAGGAAGAAAAGGATTGCCTGGTTGCCGGTAACAATCAGAAACAGAATCGCGCTCAGCAGCAGTGTTTGGCGGGAGCGAAACGCGTCGAAGATGCCGACGCGGCCCGCGGCGATCTTCTCGTCCTCTTCTTTCTTCAACTCAGCCATCAGCCAGCGTTTCTCATCGTCGGGAAGCCAGTGTGCCTGGTGCACACGATCGGTCAAATAGAAAAGCGCGAAAAATCCCAAGGCAACCGAAGGCACCCCTTCCAGAAAGAACACCCAGCGCCATCCGTGCAGGCCGCTCCAGTGGACATTTTCCAGAATCCACCGGGACAGCGGAGTGCCCACGATAACGGACAAAGGCTGGGTGATCATGAACCACGACTTGGCGCGCGTCCGGTCTTCGTACCGGAACCAGTGCGACAGGTAGACAATCACTCCCGGAAAGAAACCCGCTTCCGCCGCTCCCAGGAAAAAGCGCGCGGTATAGAACTGTCCCGATGTGCCAACGAAACCGGTCAGCGCGGCTACCAGCCCCCAGGAGATCATGATCCGCGCAAACCACTTGCGCGCGCTGTAGCGTTCCACAATCAGACTCCCAGGGATTTCAAGAAGAAAATATCCGATAAAGAAGATTCCGGCGCCGAACCCGATGGTGGCGTCGGTAAGACCCAGATCGGTCTGCATCTGCAGCTTTGCAACGCCTACGTTGGAACGGTCGATATACGCCAGCAGATAGACCACGATCAGGAAGGGCATCAAGCGCCGGGTAACCCGGCGCCGCGCGCGTTCGCCGATTACGCCCGACGCGCTGTTTTCAGGAACGCTCGTACCGCGGGACCTAATATGGCTTCCATCACGACCATCACGTAGCGCACTCCCTTTCGTTGCCATTCCAGTGCAGCCTCCACATTTGGAACCAGTACGCCGAGAGCCTTGTCCGTCTTGGCCACTGCGGAGATGACGGTCTCGAACGCTTGTTGAACTCTCGGATGCTGCATCTCTCCCGGCACTCCCAGCGAGAGGGAAAGGTCATTGGGACCAATGAAAATTACGTCGATTTCGGGTACCGCCAGAATGGCAGGCAAGTGTTCAATACTGGCGGGCGTCTCCACTTGAGCAATCAGTAATGTTTCCGTGTTGGAGCTGGCGACGTGATCGGCGATGCTGAAGGGCAGAACCTGGCCAAATTGCCCCGCGCGCGTGGTGGCCAGCCCACGCGTACCCATGGGATGGTATTTCGCGGCGCGAGCGGCCGCCAGCGCCTCGGCTCCAGAGTTGACCATCGGAACCTGCACGCCTTGCATGCCGGTGTCGAAAAGTTGTCCTATCAGCCACGGCATGTTCGAAGGCACGCGAGCGATGGGCGTAACGCCGGTCAGTTCGCAAACGCGAACAAGGCTTTCGCATTCCCGGCCGGACAGAGGGCTGTGTTCGCCGTCGAAGATCAGATAATCCCAGCCCATGTAGCCGACGACTTCCGCCAAACCGGGATCGGCGTGTCGCATAAAGCAGCCGATAACGGTTTCGCCTGCCTTTAGTTTTGCTTTGGTTTTATTCGGAATCACAGTCGAGATCTAACCCACTCTCCAGCAGATCAGCTTCGGTTCCGTCATCTCCTCGACTGCGTAGCGGGGACCTTCGCGTCCCAGCCCTGAATTTTTAATGC
>JBBSHD010000276.1:0-3650 GCA_038253455.1 Terriglobales bacterium
AGCTTGACCGCCTACCACGAGAGTCTTGAACACGGATGCCTGTGTCCAGAACCACTTACCATCGATTTTGACCCTTCTCCCGAACAGCGCGACCTCCTTTGCGTCGATCGTACCACTGACCGGGTGAAGGTAATGGACAGCAAACCGCGTCACCGAGTAACTCTGTTGCGGCGAATCCCGAATCATAGTCCGCTCAACGGTGCCTTCTTTGTACTCATCCCAAAAGGACGTTTGCAAGTTAAGCGTGAAACCCACCTTTCCCCGACGAACAAGGTTTCCGAGGACCTTGATGCTCTGGATGTGCGCCAGGAGGCTTCGATACTTTTTGACCGGCATCGAAGTCGGCGAGTCGAGTTCGCGCCATTCTGGGTGA
The DNA here is from genome assembly GCA_038253455.1 of Terriglobales bacterium. Classification (GTDB taxonomy): domain Bacteria; phylum Acidobacteriota; class Terriglobia; order Terriglobales; family Acidobacteriaceae; genus JBBQWT01. The sequence continues at coordinate 374 of JBBSHD010000276.1, forward strand.
CTGTTTTCAAAAAAGTACTTAGGGGCTGCCCGTATTTGAGTGAGTTCGCCGTTGGTATCAAAACCAGGCTGGAGAACGTATTCGCTGCTGACCTCGAAGAGATTCTCAAGGTCGTCCAGTCGGGGGAATTGTGCCCCCAATTCTTTGATTGTGAGCTCTTTATTGGCAGCGCCACACCAGGCCGTGGAGACTACCGTCAGGACGAGCACGACGATGGGAATCAACCGTGTACAGGTGGTACGCATCTTACTTTTCCTCTTTCTTCTTCTTCTTCTCCTTCTTCTTGTCCTGCCCGGTCAGTTTTTCAAACTCGTTTTGCGAGACCGGTATTGCTTGGTAGCCGACAAGCTTTCCTTTGACAAAGGCCAGCGTGACTCTATAGTAGAACTGCTTCGCGGAGACTTGTCCTGTCTTGGTGTTCTTCTCCGAAAGCGAGAACGCTACATCATACCTGCCATTGAGCGTTACCTTTGGAACGCCAGTGATGGACATGCCTGGGCTGTCATAAACAAACTGCGAGTTTCGGGTGTTCGCGATTTGGCTCTTTTCCGGGTTTTCGTCGGAGCCGGTTCGCGTCTCCAATACATCCCCCTCTTTGTTTGAACGCCCGGGGTCCTCAGGATGACATGGCGAATGAATGTCTCATCAGAGGGTAGAGGTCCTTCCTCACCCCGATAGAGCCGGGGGGCGTCAGGATGACACGGTTGAGGGGGATTTTAGACGCGAGGAATCGTCAGGATTACGCGAAGGGTCGTCAGGATGACAACGCAGAGGAGGAGTTGCCCAACGAAGACGAGGCTCATCCCAGAATGAAAACTTGAAAAGGGGATTTCGGGGCAGAGCAAATCCCGTTCAGGCAGCCCTTATGGCGAATCGTTTATACTTAAAACATGGCAATCCTCCGGAACATCGCCGCCCTGGCCAAAGGCATGTCGGTAACGTTCATGGAGGCGTTCGCGCCCACGGTGGTGGAGAATTATCCTGACGGTCCCGGCAAGTACAAGGGAGCGATGCTGGAGGAGCGGTTTCGCGGCAAGCATGTGCTGCAACGCGATGAAAACGGACTGGAGAAATGTGTTGCCTGTTTTCTGTGCGCGGCTGCCTGCCCCAGCAACTGTATCTACATCGAAGCCGCGGAAAACACGGCCACCCGGAGAATCAGCGGCGCCGAGCGCTATGCCGAGGTTTACAACATCGATTACAACCGCTGCATATTTTGCGGTTACTGCGTAGAGGCCTGCCCCACCGACGCCATTACCCACGGACGCGATTTTGAGCTGGCGACCTTCGACGTCACCAGCCTGATCTACCGCAAGGAGCAATTACTGGCCCCCATGCCCATGTTGCCCGCGGAATCGCAAGCGGATCGCTAGACTCCAATCGAAATTGCCGGCCCAAGAAAAATTATGAGTTCATTTATAAAAACCGTGGAAGAACGGGTGGTCGTTTATGACGGCGCCATGGGCACATCCATCCAGGAGCGCCAGCCCAGCGTCGATGACTTCTGGGGCAAGGAAGGCTGCAACGAGCTGCTGGTCCTGAGCCGCCCTGACCTGATCAAGGACATTCACGCCAGCTACTTTTCGGTGGGATGCGACGTGGTCGAAACCGATACCTTCGGCGCGGCGCGCATCGTGCTCGCGGAATATCAACTCGAAGACAAGGTCGCGGAAATCAATATCGCCGCGGCGCGGCTGGCGCGCGAGGTGGCCGACCAGTTTTCCACGCCCACCCGGCCCCGATTCGTGGCCGGGTCGATCGGGCCCACCACCAAGCTGCCCTCCCTCGGACACATCGGGTTCGACGAGATGGCGGAATGTTTCCGTGAACAGGCGGAAGCGCTCATCGAAGGCGGCGTGGACGTGTTGCTGGTGGAAACCTGCCAGGACCTGCTGCAGGGCAAGGCCGCGCTGGCCGGCGTGTTTGATGCCATGCGCAACCAGGGGAAACGCCTGCCGGTGCAGATGCAGGTGACGCTCGAAGCCACCGGCACGATGCTGCTGGGCACCGAGATCGGCGCCGCGGTCACTGCGCTGGAGCCGTTTGATATCGACATCCTGGGATTGAATTGCGCCACCGGGCCGCGCGAGATGAACGACGCGGTGCGCTACCTGTGCCTGAACGCGCCTAAACATATTTCCGTGCTGCCCAACGCGGGCTTGCCGCAAAACGTTGGCGGGCACGCGGTGTACATGCTCACGCCCGCCGAGCTGGCTGACTACCAGAAAAGATTTGTGCACGAGTACGGAGTGCGCATCGTGGGCGGCTGCTGCGGCACCACCCCCGCTCATATCGAAGCGGTGGTGAAGGCGGTAGCCGGCCTGGAGCCGGCGAAGCGAGATGTGAAACTGGGCCGGGCGGCGTCCAGCGCCTATACCTCCATTCCGCTGGATCTTGATCCCGCGCCGCTGGTGGTGGCTGAGGAGATGAATACCACCACCCGTGTGGAACATTTCCGTAACCTGGTGCGCGAAGGCAAGACCGACGACATCCTGGCGCTGGCCAAGAAACTGGTCAACGAGGGGTCGCACATGCTCGATCTGTGCTGCGCCATCGTAGGCGAGGATGAGAAGGCCTACATGAGCTCGATCCTCGAGAAGATCGCCACTCGCGTTCCGGCGCCCATCCTCGTCGATTCGACCGAGGCCGACGTTATCGAGGTCGCGCTCAAGCGCATCCCCGGCAAGGCGATTATTAACTCCATCAACCTCGAAGATGGCGAGAAGCGCACGTCCAAGGTGCTGCCCATGGCCAAACGTTATGGCGCCGCGGTGATTGCGCTAACCATCGATGAAGACGGCATGGCGTTGACCGCCGAAAAGAAGACGGCGATCGCCAAACGCATTTTCAAGCTGGCCACCGAGAAATACGGCATCCGGCCGGTGGACATTCTTTTTGACGCCCTGACCCTGCCTATTTCCACCGGGCAGGAGGAGTATCGCTCCGCCGGGGTCGAGACCCTGAACGCCGTCGAGCAGATCAAAAAGGAACTACCTGAGGTCACGACCATCCTGGGAGTCAGCAACATCTCGTTCGGTTTGAACGCCTACCCGCGGCGGGTGCTGAACAGCGTGTTTCTCCATGAAGCGGTGGAGCGTGGTCTGGATGTGGCAATCATTAACTACAGCAAAATCTATCCTTTATACAAAATACCTGAAGCTGAGGTTGCATTAGCCAAGAAGCTGGTTTTTGCTGATTGGTCAGATGGCGACCCGCTGCTGAAGTACATGAATTTCTTTTCGGGAATGGAAAAGAAAGCCGATGCGGCAGGCGCCAG
>JBBSHD010000277.1:0-3647 GCA_038253455.1 Terriglobales bacterium
CCAGTGATCGGCACTTCGAGTTCCTCGCACGCCCGGCTCATGCCATCGATCACCTGCGAGAATTGCCATATGATCTCCGGCTTCTCCGGGTTACCAAAATTCAAGCAATTGGTGGCAGCCACCGGAGTGGCGCCGGTGCAGGCTACATTGCGCGCCGCTTCCGCCACAGCATGCATAGCGCCCAGTTTCGGATCGAGATAACACCAGCGCCCGTTGCCATCGAGCGACATCGCCAGGCCGCGACTCGTTCCCTTTACGCGGATTACCCCCGCATCGCCGCCTCCTGGCCCTTCCACCGTGTTGGTTTGAACCATAGAGTCGTACTGCTCAGTGATCCAATGCTTGGAACAAATATTAGGGCTGCCAAGCAGCCGCAAGAATTCGTCGGTAAGATCGCCACTTTTGCCGAGTTCAATTCCCTCCGGGATCTCGCGCGGAACGGGCGGCTCCCAGCGCCGCAGCGGCCGTTTGTATACAGGAGCATCATCGGTGAGTGCGCTATTTGGAATTTCGGCGACCACCTCGCCATGCTGCAGCACTCGCATGCGACCGTCGCCGGTTACGTGACCCACGATGACCGCATCCAGTCCCCATTTATCGAATACCCGCAAGACTTCCGGTTCGCGGCCTTTTTCAGCGACCAGCAACATGCGCTCTTGCGACTCGCTTAGCATGATTTCGTAGGCCGTCATGCCGCTTTCGCGCTGGGGCACGCGATCCAGTTCTATCTCAACTCCGGTGTGCCCGCGCGCTCCCATTTCGCAAGTGGAACACGTCAGCCCCGCCGCGCCCATGTCCTGAATGCCAACCACCGCTCCGGTTTCCATCGCCTCCAGGCACGCTTCCAGCAAAAGCTTCTCCAGAAAGGGATCGCCAACCTGCACGTTCGGACGTTTCTGCTCCGAGCCTTCGCTGAACTCTTCGCTCGCCATGGTTGCGCCGTGAATGCCGTCCCGCCCCGTCTTAGCGCCCACGTAGATTACGGGATTGCCTTCACCTGCAGCTTTGCCGTAAAAAATTCGATCGCTTCGCAACAAGCCCAGTGCAAACGCATTCACGAGCGGATTGTGCGAGTAGCACTCTTCAAATTTTGTTTCGCCGCCCAAATTCGGAACTCCAAAGCAGTTGCTGTATGACGCGATCCCGCTCACCACTCCTTCCAACACCGCGTGGTTCTTGTGAATCTCGGCCTCAGTTATGGGACCTTGTCTGCCTGCAACGCTCTTGTCCTTGCTGTCTGGTGTCCGCCGGATCGGCCCAAATCTCAACGAATCCATCACCGCAACCGGTCGCGCGCCCATAGTGAAAATGTCGCGCAGAATTCCGCCAACGCCAGTTGCGGCTCCTTGGAATGGCTCAATAAACGAAGGATGGTTGTGCGATTCAATCTTGAAGGCACACGCCCACCCATCGCCAATATCAATGATGCCGGCATTTTCACCCGGTCCCTGCATCACCCGGCGACTGCGAGTAGGAAGTCGGCGCAGATGGACGCGCGAAGATTTGTAGGAGCAATGCTCGCTCCACATCACGCTGAAGATGCCCAGTTCGGTGAAGCTCGGCTCGCGGCCCAACAAACTGCGAAGCTTTTCATATTCTTCAGCGGTCAGACCGTGCTGGCGCACGATGTCGGGAGTGATCGCTGACGCCGTCTGAGTTGGAGTCATTTTTGCGTTGGAATCTTATTTTCGCACGACTAGTGTCAGGTGAGAAGCGGCACGTTGAAACTCCTTGGCGAGATCCTGCATCTCACCTGAAACCGAACGTTTTACTGTTCCTGCCGTCGCAGGGACAGCTCAGGGTGCCGAGAACCTGCGGCTTCCCTGAGCCCCACCAGGGGCCTCCCACCGCCAAGGTCGAAACTACCTCTAGCCTCCAATCTTAGCGACCTGCCTCGCCAACCACCCCAAAACATTCTCCACCAATGATTGGGTACACTGGGCCCGATGAAGTCGGTCATCATCGGCACCGCCGGGCATATCGATCACGGTAAATCGGCGCTGGTAAAGGCGCTCACCGGGACAGATCCCGACCGTCTGGAAGAAGAGAAACGCCGCGGCATCACCATCGATATCGGTTTCGCACACCTCAACCTGCCCACGCCCGATGGCGGCAGCCTCCAGTTAGGCTTTATCGACGTTCCAGGACACGAACGCTTCGTGCGCAACATGTTAGCCGGAGCCGGCGGCCTTGATCTGGTGCTCTTGATCATTGCCGCTGATGAATCGATCAAGCCACAGACCCGCGAGCATTTTGATATCTGTCGTCTGCTTTCCGTGCGCCGCGGTATTACGGTGCTCACCAAGTCCGACTTGGTGGATAGCGACACGCTCGACGTCGTTCGCCTGGAAGTGGAAGAATTTCTGCGCGGATCATTTCTGGATCCTGCGCAGGCCCCCATTATCCCGGTCAGTTCGAAAACTGGCGCTGGTCTGGAAGAACTCAAACAAGCCCTTGCCCGCGTAGCCGCCGAAGTTCCAGCGAAAGATTCCGCGGCCATCGCGCGTCTTCCCATTGATCGTGTCTTCACCATGAAAGGCTTCGGGACCGTAGTCACCGGGACCCTGGTCGCCGGCACGATCACGAAAGATGATGAACTCGAGGTTCTCCCCTCTGGCCGGAAAGTACGCGTCCGGGGTGTGCAAATTCACGGGAAAGCAGCAGAGAAGGCGTTCGCGGGACAACGCACCGCGCTGAACCTCGCCCATGCCGCCACCGAAGATTTGGCGCGCGGCATGACTCTCGCCCCACCGAATATTCTGCAGGCTTCTAGCCGCGCATATGTCTCATTGTCGCTGCTCGCATCGGCCAAGCCACTCAAGGATCGCAGGCGGGTTCACTTGCACGCCCATACCGCCGAAACCATTGCCGAAATCATCTTGCTTGGCGAAAAGCCGCTTTCGCCCCGACACTCCTCTTTTGCCCAGCTCAAACTTGCGGAACCCATGGTGTTGCTGCCCGGCGATCGCTTTATCCTGCGTCAGCTCTCACCGGTCATAACCATCGGCGGTGGCGTGGTGCTGGATGCCGTCGCTCTGCGAATCCCGAAATCCGATCTCCCCAAATTTCTCGCGGTGCTCGATAAAGGCAATCCGCAACAGGTACTTACTGCCCGCATTGGTCGTCACGGCAGGAGTGGAATTTCCCTGAACCAATTAATCGCCGAAACCGGGTGGCCTAAAGCTCGGATTACCTTGGAGATTGCGCCTCTTATTCGAGGTGGGCGCTTGCTGGCCATCGGCGATCTCCTGGTGGAGACCGCGGGGGTGGAAAAGCTGAAGTTGGCGGTAATCGATGTTCTCAATCGTTTTCATCAAAAAAATTCGCTGACCGCAGGCATGGGCAAAGAGGAACTGCGGGAGACGCTTCGCACTTCTCCAGCCGTGTTTTCGGCTGTGCTGGATCAACTCTCGCACGAGAAAAAATTGGAACTCATAGGGGAACAGGTCCGTTTGCCCGGTCGAGGGGTCGTACTTAGAGATGATGAGGCCGAATCAAAGAAGATCATCGAACACGCGTTTTCGTCCGCCGGCCTGAAGGTACCTGCTTTGAAAGATGTTCTGGCTGGACTGCGATTGGATCGGGCTCGGGCACAGAAAATTGTTACCTTGCTGCTGCGCGATAAAGTCCTGGTAAAAATCTCGGAC
>JBBSHD010000278.1:0-3643 GCA_038253455.1 Terriglobales bacterium
GTGAGGAAGAACCCCTACAGTTCAACAAATTTCTTCTGAGGCTGGGCTTAGGGATTTAGCTGGGGCCGCAGACCATTGGGCGAGACATGCTCACCAGTGTCCGTCTGCATCAGCTAGTAATCCAGCCTACTCATGTCCCCTTGTAACCGTGGAATGTGCCAAGAATGATCGCTTTCGGGTTCGTTCGCGTTCTTGCGATCATATCTTCCATTTGGTCGTCGTCGTACTCTTCGTTGTCGGCGACCAGTCGTGCATCTTCGATAGAGATTACGTGCCACTTGAATCGCTCGATGTACTTGGCCAGTTTTTCCCTAGCTGACTCTGCGGAATCTGCCCAGGTCGTTACATTCATGAACCCTTTGGTCAGGCCTGACGGCATGTCTCCTGGTTCTACCAGAACTTCAGCAACGAGCTTCCAAATCCGCTCCATATTCGCTTACGTCAACCATTGCTTGGATTTTGTTTTAGAAACCGGAATCAACAGCGTCAAACCCCATCACTCCAGAACCCGATAATAACTCTCTCCCGCGCACGATCGGCAAAGCGCCTCTCCTTCGAAGGTGACCTCACGCCGGAAGTTGATCCCTTCACCGCATTTCTGGCAGATTACCCGCGGGCTCTTGAACCCGGGAAACTCTTCCGGCGGCAGGTCAACCGCCACCCGCTGCGAATCGAATAACTCGGAATCCTGCATCTCGCGGTAAGCCAGCATCTGCTGCTGGCCCGCGGTCGCCAGCTCGGGATGGCGCTCCTTGGCCAGTTGTTTCGATGATTCCCGCGCCACGATCCTGACGGCGTTGCCGGAAGCGGCGTCAACGAATGTTGCCGCCATCTTTCCCCAGTCGCGAAACTTCAGGGCGCGCTTTCCCAGCCGGCATCCGGTGACCACCATGACCGCGTCGGTGGCGCAGCGATCGATTTCCACGAACGTTACCAGCCGCTTGCGGTCTTTGCCTTGCGGGTCTTCGATGCCGAGCCGGCTCATGCCCAGCATCGCCATGCGGACGCCCAGCACCTGCCCGGCGCAGAGGTGGCCGTGGGCGCGTTCGGCATCGAGCAGGTATTCGTCGAGCGTCTTCACGTTTTAATCTTCTTCAGGGTAGGCCCCTTGCGGCGCGATTTCCGCGGAATGTCCGCGCACCACAAATGTCATTTTCTCACCTCCACGGCCTTCAAAGCTCACCCGCACCGGCTGCCGCTCCCACCTGGGAGCGCTGCACGCGGGCGCCTCGTCCCCGGCCTTGAGCGATGCCAGTGATTTTCGCAATGTGGATTTCTTTCTGCCCGCCTGCGCCACGATGGCAAACGATTTGTCGCCTTCATCGGACACTCCGCAGTACGCCAGGTAATCTCGGAACCAGCTTCCGCTCGACAGGAAAGGATCAAAGTCGGGGAAATTGAGGGTGGCGACGTGGCCGGTGAGCCGGTCCACGCTCAACCACACGCCCGGCTGCCACTTCCAGCGTGGCGCGCCCTTGGCTTCATCGGGCAACGCGTCGTTCAGCCGGAAGGCGCGCCGCACCACGAAACTGCGGTCGGTGATCTCATGGGGGTCGCCGGTGGTGTATTCACGCATTCGGCCATCCACCACCAGGGGCCGTATTTTGGTTTCGGCTGAATGACTATCTTCGAGGTCGGTGGACCATCGCACTTTTTGCCAGGCGCCAAATGTAATGACGTGCGGCTTGCGCGGAGCGCCGTTCAGCGCCGGCGGCAATAAAAATAAAACCAGAAGAGCCGCACTAGCGGTAGCAAACGGTGGGATGCGAATTATTTTCACGTTCTTATTTGCGGACAAAGTTTCCTCCTCGTGCAGATCCCCCGCTGGCGCCTGCCCAGCGGAAGCTCATCGAAAGAAGTTTAGGGGAAGAAGCCTGTTCCTAAACATGAAAGTGTTTTACAGTGCTGATTGCGGAATGATCGTCTGTGCCCACCATGGCAGCCCATCAATACAGCATCGTGATCCCGGCGTTCAACGAGACCGAACGCATTGGCCGGGCGCTTGATCTGATTGTGGAATGGGTGGAGCGGGAATCCCTGGCCGCCGAAATTATCGTGGTGGACGATGGCTCGCGCGACACCACCGCGGAAATCGTGCGGGAATATGCCGGCCGCCATCCCATCATCCGCCTCCTATCCAATCCGGGAAACCGGGGCAAAGGATACAGCGTGCGCCACGGCATGCGCCAGGCCACCGGCGACGTGCTGCTGTTCACCGATGCCGACCTGTCAGCTCCCATCACCGAGGCAGCGAAACTCTTTCGCGAAATTGAAGCGGGCGCCGGCGTGGCCATCGGTTCACGCTGGCTGCAGCGCGAGACCCAGACCACGCGCCAGCCGCTCTATCGCCAACTGGGCGGACGGGTCTTCAACTTATATCTCCGCGTGGTGCTGAACCTGCCGTTCAAAGATACCCAGTGCGGATTCAAGGCGTTCAGCCGCCCCGCCGCCGATGCGCTGTTTGCGGCTCAACTGGTGGAAGGCTGGGGATTCGATCCGGAGTTGCTGTATCTGGCGCGGCATTGGGGGTTCCGCATCGCGGAGGTTCCAGTGTACTGGGCGGACGACGCCCGCTCCAAGATCAATCCTTATGTGGATGGCTTGAAAATCGTGGCCGACATTTCAGCGATTCGCTGGAACGCAATGGCCGGCAGGTATCCTGCCAAGCCGGGGACGGCTAAGCCAGGGCCTTAGTCAGCCGCTCCAGGATGTAGCGCGGGTGGACGGGCTTGGCGATCATTTCAAAACTCTCACCGCGGGCGCGCGCGTCCGCCAGCAAGTCGGCGGTGGTGGCCATTCCGGAAAACAGGAGGATGTGGCAGTCTGGGCAAATTTTGCGGATCTGCATCGCCGCTTCGACTCCGTTCAAGTCGGGCATCACCACGTCGGTCAGCACCAGGTCAGGACAAAACTTGCGCGAGTACTCCACCGCCTGCAAGCCGCCGTATGCCGCTTCCGCCTCGTAGTTGTTGCGGTTCAGGATCACCGCCAGCATATCGGCGATAGGACGCTCGTCGTCCACTACTAATATTCTGTGCTTGCCGTTTGGTCTGTGACTGCTGGTCGCCAACTTACACCGCCTGTAGAAAGTATAGCTCTTTAATAATAAACCGTTACAGTCCCCTACCTGATATTAATAATTCAGTTACCCATTCGCGCAGCCATAAACGGGGCCAGCGATTCTGAAAATTAAATTGCAGGGGGGAGCGCTACTGGAACATTTAATAAAAATTATACGAGGCGCAAGAGCCGGTCGGTACGCTCCCGCACCGAAACGCATATTTTATTGCGCAGTAAAACCCGTGCCCCCGGGGACGCGACAGTGGCGCAAGACCGTCCCGGCCTGCTGCACGATCTGAACGCCGCCATCGCCCAAGCCGGCTGCAACATCGAGGTAGCGCGGATCGATACTGAAGGCCAATCCGCGATCCACGTGTTTTATCTGACCAGCGAGGGAAATAAATTAGCCGCGGAAAAGCAGGCCGAATTGCAGCAGGCCCTGGTGCGGGCCGCGGAGATAGGTCAACCCAAGGTGTGATCACCGGATGTGGCGTGCGGAAGCAGGTGGTGCGAACGAGAAGCTCTCTTAACCGGAAAGCCGATCGCTGCGTGCCGTGAAGCTGTGAAATAACCCCAAAACCGA
>JBBSHD010000279.1:0-3636 GCA_038253455.1 Terriglobales bacterium
ATGACATCCCGTTGGGGCCTGGAGCGGCTTCTTAAGCATTTCCCCGGGTCTTTTTCGGTCTTCCGCTACGGCAAAGGCGCCGCGCTCGACGATCATCGTCCTGTGGTCAGTATTCGGCGGAGATGAACCATCGGGTTAGCTGAGAGTTTGCAGAGGGGTAGGGATTCTTCCTCACCCCGATAAAGCCGGGGGTCGTCAGAATGACATCCCGTTGGGGGACTGCCTAGAGCGGTTGCTTTAGTAGTTATATCCGTCGAAAGCATGCCCCTACCGGCGCTGCACTGAACGCCCCCCCGGCAACGCCAGCGGTATCCGGTTGTCCTGCGAAGACACGTTCCCCGCAGCCACCCACCCGGCCCGGGTAAGCAACGACCCGGCCACACTGCAAATCGCCGCAGCCCGGCGCAGGCGCTGGCCGGTCTTCTTGCCCGCAACCGAGGAGCCCGCCCGCAACAGGAACGCGATCGGCCCTGACAGAATTCCGCCCATGCGCACCACCCAGCCGCTGCTGCCATGTTTCAACGGCTCATCCGCGGGATGGTCGCTGCGCTCGATTGCAGCGCCGATTACACATTCCACCAGCGCCGCCGATATGCCCAGAGCCAGCAGCGGATGGTTGTCGTCGTGGCCTATCAGCTCCAGCATTCCGACCGCCGAGCCCAGGCCGGAAGCCGCAAAATGGATGGGCAGAATCCTTACATTCTGGTTCCACGCCGGCACCACCGTCGCTCCCACCAGCACCCCGGTATAGGTCGCCATCACCGTGCCGGTTGCCGCCGCTACCGAGCCCGTCACCGCCGGCAGCGCCCGCCGCAGGAACCTGGGCAACAGATCCTGGCGCAGCTCGAACACCAGCGTGGCCACGCTGGAAGGCACGAAGAACGACAGAGTCCACGCGCCCATTGACATCACGCTCTGCGGCTTGAACACCCGCAGCATGTTGTAAAAGCGAGAAGGCCGCCCCAGGTCGGCAATCAAAAGTGGAGGAGACAATATCGCGCCGGCGGCGGCAATCTTTCGCGCATCCCTGACCAGCGATTTTTCCGCGCCCGCCCATCCGGCCACCGCGGCGATCACCGCTGCCGCGCCCGCGGCGCCTCCCACAAAAAAATAAACCGGTACTTCCCAGGTCCATTGCGGTTTCTTCAAGACGGGAAGCCCGTAATAATCGGGGCCGGCGGCGGTCCCGATTACTACTTGGGGAAACGGAGCTCCCGCCGGCCAGATTCCCGGGCCCGCGACCGCACCGCTGCGCGCCGCCTCTTCGCGCAACGCCAGCAATCGTTCTTCGCTGGCGGCGTCGGGGAGCCGCGGTATTTTTTCGTCGTCAGTTTTCATCGGCTGTGCCGGAGCTGCGCATTCTTATTCACTACGAGGTTGCCCGCCGGTGAAGAACGCAGCCATGGTTCCCAACAATAGCAGTCCCGCTCCCAAGGCGGCCGATTTCCAGCCGGGTTTCAAATAAATTGTGGGGACCTCGGGATTAGGAGGCAGGTTATAAATCCGCGGATCGCCGCGCACCAGGAAAAATGCATGAATACCGCCCACGCTGGAATCGATCGGATCGTAGATCCGGGCGTCATCGATTCCCCGCGCCTCCAGCTCCAGCAGCCGGATTTGCGCGCGGTCGCGCAGATCATCGAGCTTGCCAAACTGGATCGATTCGGTGGGACACGCCTTGGCGCACGCCGGCTCCATGCCGGCTTTCTGCCGGTCGTAACAGAACGTGCATTTGAATGCCCGGCCGTCTTCGAGGTCTTTCTCCACCACCCCAAACGGACAGCTCACCACGCAATACGAGCAGCCGTTGCACACATCGGGCTGCACGAACACCCCGCCAAATTCGGTGCGGACGATCGCACCCGTGGGGCACGCTTCCAGGCATCCGGCGTTCTCGCAATGCTTGCAGACATCTGACGAAAACTCCCACGCCGGAGGCTGTCCCGGGGCGCTGCCGCCAAACCCGCTGGTGAATTCTCCTTCCACAAACTGGACGTGCCGCCAGGTCGTGGCCCCCAGGGCGCGGGTGTTGTCGTACGACATGCCGCTCCACGCATACCCGTCGCTCGGAATCTGGTTCCATTCCTTGCAGGCTACTTCGCAGGCCTTGCAGCCGATGCATAGCGTGGAATCGGTCAGAAATCCAGTGTTGGTCATGAGCGGGCCTCATCCATTTCCGCGGCAGCTTGCGAGCCGTCCTGGGCCGCGGCATCGAGCCGGGCCACCGCCCGCGACGCCACTCGGCCGGGAACGACGTTGCAGACCAGCGCCTTCGATTCCATGATGCGCACGTTGGGCTCCTCGGAAATTGCCAGCAGGTCGTTGACGACGTCGCCGCGAACCAATCCTTTATATCCAAAGTGGTAGGGCAAGCCGACGTGGTGCATTGTCGTTCCCAGGATTTCGAGGTCCTGCATGCGCGACGTCACCATGACCCGCGCTTCAATCGCACCCCGCGGCGTAAAGATGGTGGCCCACTCGCCGTGGGTCAGGCCGGCGCTCGCGCCCAGTTGCGGCGACACCTCGCAAAACAACTCCGGCTGAAGCTCGGCAAGATGCGGCAACTGCCGCGACATGCCGCCGGCGGTGTGATGTTCGGTCAGCCGGTAAGTCGTGAGCACGTGAGGAAACCGCGGGTCGCCATGATCGCGCGCGTAGGCGTTGTCGGCGCGCTCTTTTTTCTCCGCCGCCGGATTGGTCGACTGCCAGGGATAAAGCGCGTTGGCGAATGGCGATTCCAGGGGCTCGTAGTGCGTGGGCAGGGGACCATCTTTCAACCCGCTGGCCACCCAGATCCATCCCACGCCATCAGGATGCATCACAAACGGCTGGTCGCCGGCAATGGCGTCGTCGCCGCCGGCGTTGGCCGGAGGCTTATATCCCGGCGCCTTGCCCCTGGTGAAATCCGGAGTATCGTTGCCCGTCCACTGCTGCGCGGCTTCGTCCCACCACACCAGCTTCTTGCGCTCGCTCCAGGGGGCGCCATCGGGCTTCGCCGATGCACGGTTATAGAGGATGCGCCGGTCGGCGGGCCACGCGAATCCCCATCCGTGCCCGTATTCGCCCTGGGGATGGCGTTCATCGGCCCGGTTCCTGCCCTCGGCGGGATACACCCCGGAATAGATCCAGCATCCGCAAGCAGTCGATCCGTCGGCTTTCAAGTCAACAAAACCGGCGACCGGTTTTCCGTCGGCAGTGGTAGTCCCATTAATTTCTCTGACGACATCCAGCACCCGCGGCTCGGCGATTTCGCCTTCGGTCGTGTAGTCCCAGGTCAGCGCGTTGAGCGCGGCGTTCCTCGGCGAAGCTTGTGCGGCGGCTTTGGCTTTCAGCCGGCGGCCCAGGTGGACCATGAACCAGCTCTCGCTGCGCGCGTCGCCCGGCGGCTCGATGGCCTTTTCGTGAAACTGCAGCAGCCGCTGGGTGTTGGTGAAGGTGCCGGCTTTTTCCACGTGGCCCGCCGCCGGCATCATGAACACTTCGGTAGCGATGTCTTCAGGGCGCAGCTCACCGCGGGTTACCTCCGGCGAGTCGCTCCAGAACGACGCGGTCTCGGTTTCCACCATGTCGCGCACCACCAGCCATTTCTGTTTGGCCAGCGCCTTGCGTTCCAGCCGCGAGTTGGGAGCGCCTACC
>JBBSHD010000280.1:0-3616 GCA_038253455.1 Terriglobales bacterium
AGGACCTCCGCCGAAGTGCTGGCTGTCGTATCGCCGAAAACATGAGGATGGCGTTCCACCAGCTTGTCGCTGAGACGGTCGAGCACATCGCCGATCGCGAACAACTCCTGCTCCTGCGCCATCTGGGCATAGAACAGCACCTGCAGCAGCAGGTCGCCCAACTCGCCCGGCAATTCCTGCCAGTCGCGGTTCTCGATCGCTTCCAGAACTTCGTAGGTTTCTTCAACCGTAAAACGCTTGATCGAATCGAAATCCTGCTCGCGGTCCCACGGGCATCCCCCGGGAGCGCGCAGCCGCGCCATGATCTCCACCGCGCGGGTGAATTTCTCTCCCAGACTCGCATTGGGGTTGGCTTGTTCCAGGTCAGGCATGGCAGTCGATTCTAAACAGTTTCGCTTTTTAGTGCTGCGCTGATCTTCTTGAGCGAGCAGCGCACCCGCGGAACCAACAGTGACGCGCTGATACATCCCCAGCCGCACGCCAAACATCTCTCATGCAGTGATCCCGCATGCGTGACCATCTGCCCTCTGCTTCACACCGGCCGTGGCCGCTGCCCCAGCGACCCTGGGTGATGCGGCAGACCTGGCATGACCTTCTGTTCGCCCACTGGCCGCTGCCGGTCGAAAGCTTGCGTCCGCTGGTGCCTGCGGAACTGGAATTGGATAGCTTCGATGGCCAGGCCTGGCTGGCGGTCGCGCCTTTCTGGATGTCCGGCATCCGCATGCGCGGGTTGCCCGCCCTGCCCGGTCTCTCGACCTTTCCCGAGCTCAATGTGCGCACCTACGTGAAAGGTCCCACCAGCTCCGGGTCACGATTGGCCTCACCGCCAGGCTCACCGCACAAACCCGGGGTGTACTTCTTCAGCTTGGACGCAGGCAACGCACTCGCGGTGGCCGCCGCCCGCGCCTGGTACAAGCTTCCTTATTTCAACGCTGATATGAAGGTTGATGTGGACGGCGATGAAATCACGTATTCAAGCCGCCGGCGCGGCCCTCCAGTCCCCGCCGAGCTGCGCTGCAATTACAAACCCACCGGCCCCGGCACCCAGTCCAAGACTGACCTCGAATCTTTCCTCACCGAGCGCTATTGCCTCTACGCGGTGTCGCGCGCCCGGCGAGTATTTCGCGCCGAAATCCACCATGAGCCGTGGACGCTGCACCCAGCCGAGGTCGCCTGGGACGTCAACTCCGTAGCCGCATCCCATGGCATCACCCTGCCCGCAGTGGAGCCTCGGCTGCATTTTTCCAAGCGTCTCGATGTCTATGTGTGGACGCCCGATCGCCTTCTCTGAGGCTTCCCGCGGAGCGCCACCCCGCGCGACTCCTGGCGGCTGGTTTAACATTGACCTCATGATCCACGAGGTATTCCCGGTAGGCGTGCTGCAGTGTAATTGCTCGGTGATTGGCGATGAAGCCAGCGGCGAGGCCATGGTCGTCGATCCCGGCGACAATATCGACCGCGTGATCGCCATCGCGCTCCGCCACAAGCTGGTGATCAAGCAAATCGTGGTGACCCACGCCCACATCGATCACATCGGGGGCGCCATGAAACTGAAGGCCATCACCGGAGCGCCAATTTTATTGAACCACAACGATCAGATGCTGGTTGATCTGATGGACGTGCAAGCCACCTGGATCGGCGTCGCCCCACCCGGAGAGATCAAAATCGACCACGACCTGCCAGACCAGGAAACCCTCAAGGCGGGAAGCCTGAGAGCGACAGTACTGCACACTCCGGGCCACACCGAGGGCAGCGTCTGTCTCTATTTCGCCGCGCAAGGAAAGTTGATCGCCGGGGACACCCTGTTCGCCGGCAGCATCGGCCGCACCGACCTGCCCGGCGGCTCCCACAAGAAAATCATCGCATCCATCAAGGATTCGCTGCTAGCGCTACCCGATGAAACCATAGTGGTCCCCGGGCACGGCCAATCAACCACCATAGGCGCAGAACGCGAAACCAACCCGTTCCTGGTGTAGCGAGAAGGCTTGTTTCTTGCCTCTTCACTAAAACCTCAAGAAGTTGCATGAAGCAATGTGGAGAAGCAAACACACCTTCAACCTTGTGTCATCCTGGAGCGAGCTTTTGCTTCTTGTTCGAGCGAAGGACCTCGCGTTTTCCTTTGCCCTTGCCCTTGTTCCCCACAACTATGGCAGATTGTTACCACCGTCAAGATTCAAAGCAATCTCCTCCACCGGCTGCGCCCGCAAAGCAAATCCGACAGCGCACAACACCACCGCGGCAGCGAAACCCATCATCAGCGGAATCGGTTCATGCAGAATCAACGCGCCTTCCGCCATCGCCACCACCGGCACAATCAAGCTGATGGTCGCCAGTTGATAAGGCGCCATCTCTTTCAGCAGCCAGTAGTAAATGGCAAAGGCCGCCGCCGAGCCGAAAGTCGCCAGAAACAGCAGCGCCATCAGGCTGTTGCGGTTCCATTGCGCGGTGCGCCCATGTTCCATCACCAGGCTGGCCGCAAACAGCATCATGCCCCCGGCCACCAGTTGAGTGGCCGTGCTCACCGCCGCAGGTAGGTGGTGGATGCGGGTCTTGGCGAAGATGGACGACCACGCGCTGAAAACCACCGCCAGCAGCACCGCGCCGCCACCCAGCAACGCCTTTGGGGTGGTGGAGATTCCCGCATACAAGATGATGAGCATTCCGCCGCTGGCTACCACCATGCTGGCGATCACGCGCCGCGGCACCACGCTCCCGGTCATCAGCGGAGTGAACAGCGCGACCCACAGCGGCAGCGATGAAAACAGCAGCGCGGTCATCGACGATGTAACGCTCTGCTCCGCCCAGAACAGCAATCCGTACGGGATGGCCATCATGGTGGTCCCCAGAACGCCGATTACGGCCCAGTCCTTGCCCTTGCGGGGAAGGCCCAGGCGGCCGGCAAAAATTCCCACCCCCAGAATTGCGGCGGCGATCATGAAGCGTATCGCCGCGGCATAGAGTGGCGGCACGTCGCGCACCACCACCCTGATGGCCAGCCACGTGGTGCCCCAGATGCAGCATAGGGCCACGTATCCGGCGTAGTGTCGCAGCCGAAGGATGGGAGAAACCGGGATCATGGTTGGGTTCAGATCTCTGCTTTCAAGCGCCAAAAACGATAGCCGCATTACGCGGCTATCTGTCTTTTTATCAATGGTTCAAGGTGATTGTTTAAGGTTGCAGTTAACGTCGAGGACCGCCGCCGCTACCGCCGCGTCCGCCACGGTTACCGCCGCCGCCACCGCCGCCGGGACGACGGCCGCCACGGCCACCGCCGCCGCCACCAAACCCGCCTCGTCCTCCACTGGGACGCGGACGGCTGGGAGCGCCGGCAGACACGCCTTCAACCCGGTTGAAATTTGGCTCGCCGGAGTTCCCGTCGTCAAACGACCGGTCTTCCAGCGTCGGGTCCCCGCCCTCAATGACAATTTCACCATCGTTGGAGGGAGCAATGCCGCCTTCGGCTTCCATCTTGGCGCGCTGTTCCTTGAGAATCGCCTTGCGAGAAAGCCGGATGCGGTTGCCTTCAACTGCCAGCACCTTCACCAGTATCTGGTCGTCAAGGTGAAGCTCGTCGGCCACGTCATTGATGCGATGCTCCGCCACTTCGCTGATGTGC
>JBBSHD010000281.1:0-3563 GCA_038253455.1 Terriglobales bacterium
TCAGGGAAGTTTTTGACGCCCGGCGGCTGCCTCGCGCGGGGAAGATTTTGCGCGGGTACCAGCTCATACGCAATGTGCTGGCGGCCCACGATCTCAACGCATCTTTCTGCGTGCTCGCCGATAGCCGAAGGCCCGATTTAATTGAAAGCTGGTACGAGATCATCTTCTGCATCAAGATTTTCGATTTGCGGATGCGTTGCAAGGTGCTTACCTGGCAGGAACTGTCGGAGGTCCTGCCGCCCACGCTGCGGAAATTTCTGGCGAGAAAATACGGAATCGAAGGCCGCTAATCGGGCGTGGCGCCGGCGGCCCCGGAACGACATTCAGTTACCGCCCGGTTGAAACCAATCTTAATACAACTAAAACCTCGGGCTTTCGGCTCTAATCAGCAGCAGGAGCTTAATCCGACAATTCAAGGGGGAAGAATGAAAAAGGCATCGTCGAGAAGCAGTGCGGGAAAGAACCGAAGCACACGAGGCAAGACTTCAGGAAGAAGCAAGTCCAGCAGGGGTACAGCCTCTAAACGCTCGGGCACGCGTAGCGCCGCTAAAAAAACCGCGGCCAGCCGGAAACGGACTTCCGCCCGCACCGTCGCGCGCAAGACTTCACGAAAAACTGCCACAGCGGCGCGCAGCGCTTCGCGCAAGACCGCAACCGCGGCGCGGAAGACGTCAAGCAAGGCCACCAAGGTCACGCGCAAGACCGCGCGCAAAACTGCAACCGTCGGTAAAAAGGTCAAGCGCACCGTCGTCAAAGCATGGGATGGCGTGAAGGGTGGCGCCGAGACTGTCGCCGGGGGCGTGACCAAGGGGACCCGCAGCGTAGGCAAGGGCGTCACCAAAACGGTGCGCAAAGTGGAACGCAAGGTTGGGCTCAGCACCCGGCCGGTGGTGAACCGCGATCCGTTGACCGGGCAGAAGGGCAGTCATCCGGTGGGAACCGGCATCGGAGCTGCCGGCGGAGCATCAGCCGGGGCCCTCATCGGGGTCGTGGGCGGTCCTATCGGGGTTGCGGTGGGAGCGGTTGTGGGGGGGGGTGCGGGCGCGTTAGCGGGTAAATCCGCTGCTGAAGTGGTGGACCCCACCGACCCCCACGCGCACGAAAAAGAGTAAGAGCTGGGTAAGCCGCGAGAGTTTATCCGATGATCCGGCCGGCACGCTTTACCAGCGGCCGGCCGGTTTTTAATGCGCAAGACCAGGGGTTGAAATCGCGTCGACAGCGGAAAAGAACCGTGAGTACTTTTGCTTATGGCCTCAATGTGGAAGCTGCGTAATGTCAGTATCGGACAATACCTCAAGAATCTCGCCAGGGACGTGGGCCGGGTCAACATCGTCGGGCGATCGGCCGAGCTTTCCTATTATTTCCTGTTGGCGCTATTCCCGCTGCTGATGTTCATGCTGTCGATGCTGGGCCTGCTGGACGCCAGCGGCGTCGCCATCCGCACCAATCTCATTCAGTCATTGTCGCGAATCGCGCCGGCCTCAGCAGCGCAGTTGATCAGCGACACCATGGACCAGATACTCAAGGCCAGCGACGGCAAGAAAGTATTGCTGGGATTGATCGGAGCGTTATGGGCGGCGTCAAGCGGCATGAGCGCCATCTGCGACACGCTCAACGATGCCTACGGAGTCATTGAGACCCGGAAATGGTGGCGAGTGAGAATGGTTGCCATCAAGCTCACCACCGTGTTGTCGGCGGTGATCGTGGGGGCCCTGGCGCTGGTGCTGTTCGAGCGCACGATCTCGGACCGGCTGTCACAAATGCTGGGCATGGGCGATAGCTTCAATTTCATCTTTCAGGCGGCGGAATGGCTGATCGTAGTGGCCTTCATCATCATCGGCTATGACCTGGTTTATTACAGCGCGCCCAACGTAGCCCGTCGGAGCTGGTCGTGGGGGACGCCCGGGGCGGTGCTGGGCGCCGCGATATGGGTGGTGGGCTCATTCGGCTTTCGCCTGTATCTGCACTACTTCAATTCCTTCAGCCGCACCTACGGCTCACTGGGAGCGGTGATCATCCTGATGCTCTGGTTTTACTTTACGGGAGCGTCAATCTTGATTGGGGGAGCAGTCAACGCCGGAATCGAACGGGAGGCCGGGGAAACGGACGAAGCATCAGGCAAGCCGATGCCGGCGCGGGCGCCCGATCGGATGGCTGGCGAAGCTTCGCAGTCTTGATATTCGGGCCGTCATCAAAAAAAACCAAAACATGCGGTGCGAGGTTAACCGGGGATTCGGCGCCGCACCCAGCCTGCATCTGAAATTGATCTAAGAATTTTTCAATCCTTATTCTTGCGCGTGTCTGCTTTGAATTACGACCTTGCTTGAGGATCGTCTAAGAAAATTCCCACGTTCCAAAACGGGACTGCAATCGTCGATCAATCGCTGTATTGTCACGCTCCCACCCGAAGCCTCCCCCATAATTGCATAAGAGCATTTTGGCCAAACGATAAGGAACCCGATCGTAGTACAGAAGATTTGTCTCCCAGCCCTGGCGGCTGGTTAGATTCGAATTAAGCCAATTTCCACTGGGTGAAAGAGGATATCAGGCATGATGAGCAAGGTGGCACTCGCATTAAGATCGTCCTTCCCGTCTTCCGCCGGGGTTCTGAGCGGCTCCTCGAAAAATCACCTCCGGAATGAAACTCTGCAAGACTGCGAGGAAAATTGCCTGATGCTGGTATATGCCTTGCAGGAATATGCCGTTGTCATGCTGGATCCGGAAGGGACGGTATTGAGCTGGAACGCGGGCGCCGAGCGAACCAAAGGATACAAGCTCGAGGAGATTATCAACCATAATTTTTCCTGTTTCTTTACTCCGGAAGATATTGCCGAAGGCCGGCCGGCCGAGGTGCTCCGCCTGACTGCCGCAAGTGGCCGGTTCGAAGAAGAGGGCATGCGGATGCGCCAGGACGGATCGCTGTTTCTGGCAAAGGTCACATCCACCACGTTACGGGACAAAGATGGACAGGTGAGGGGGTTTTGGGAAATAAGCCGTGACCTCAGCGAGAGCAAGGACTCAGAGGCCAAGTATCGCGGGCTGCTGGAAGCGGCGCCGGATGCGATGGTGGTGGTGAACCAGACGGGAGAGATCGTGCTGTTGAACGTGCAGGCGGAACAGCAGTTTGGCTATCACCGCAACGAACTGGTGGGACAAAAGGTGAAGAACATTATTCCGGAGGGTTTTGCGGAGCGGCTGGTGGCGGATGGAACGCGGTCGGCGGCGCAAGCGCTGGCGCAGCAGATAGGCATGGGGATTGAGTTGTACGGGCGGCGAAAAAATGGAAGCGATTTTCCCATCGAGATCATGCTGAGCCCGCTGGAGAGCGCGGAAGGCATTCTGGTGACGGCGGCCATCCGCGACATCAGCCTGCGCAAAGCCACGGAAACCCATCTGGCGCAGATGGAGGGCCGATACCGGGGGCTGCTGGAAGCGGCGCCGGATGCGATGGTGGTGGTGAACCAGACGGGAGAGATCGTGCTGCTGAACGTGCAGGCGGAAAAGCAGTTTGGCTATCACCGCAACGAACTGGTGGGACAAAAGGTGAAGAACATTATTCCGGA
>JBBSHD010000282.1:0-3553 GCA_038253455.1 Terriglobales bacterium
GATCGCGATGATCTTCCAGGCGCTGGAAAATTTCAACGTTTCCCACCACGCCACATTTCAACGCTTCATAAAGTCCGGAGCGATATTCTCGTTCCGGCAAAGTGGTCAGCAAACTGGGATCGATCAACACCAGACGCGGATGGTAAAACCTGCCCACCAGATTTTTACCGTCGCGCAAGTTGACTCCGGTTTTTCCGCCGATGGATGCATCCAGTTGTGCCAGCAAAGAGGTCGGCACCTGAATATAGGGCACGCCGCGCATATAAATTGCCGCCAGAAAGCCGGTGAGATCTCCCACTACGCCTCCGCCAAAAGCGATCAGCACCGACCTTCGATCTGCCCCCAGCTTCACTAGCTTGCGCGCCACCCGTTCCAGCATCGAAAGCGTCTTGTGGCTTTCGCCATCGGGTGTTTCCACCAGTTGCGCATCCAGACCAACTCCCGCCAACGCCGACATTAGCTTTGGTCCCCACGCTTTCCGAACAGGCGGCACCGTGATCACGAAATAGCGCGTAACGTCGGGCAGAAGTTCGCGGAGAACGGAACCGACACTGTCCAGCAGTCCGGGTTCAATCAGAGCGTTGTAAGGATGTGGCGGAATTGAAAAAGAAACTGTGGGCACGCCCCTAATCATAGCTTAGAAAGGTGTGAATCGGTGCGCCTCTACCCACATGGTACGATCAGGAGTTTATGAAGGGCGCGCCCGAGGAAGTAGATTTTCTGGTCATAGGCGCCGGGGTGGCTGGCCTGCGGGCCGCCATTGAACTGTCGGAAGCAGGACGTGTGCTGGTCCTGGCCAAGCGGGAGATCACCGAATCGGCCACTCAATACGCCCAGGGCGGCATCGCCGCCGCTCTCAGTGACGAAGACGAAATCGGTCTGCACCTTCAGGACACCCTCAACGCCGGCGACGGGCTCTGCAAGGTCGAAGCTGCTAAGGTCTTGGTCGAGGAAGGTCCCGAGCGGATCGAGGAACTGATCGCATGGGGGACGCAATTCGATCGCACCGGAACCAAGCTGGCGTTCACCCGAGAAGCCGCCCATAGCCGTTCCCGAATCCTGCACGCCCATGGCGATTCCACCGGTCGCGAGATCGGACGGGCACTCTATGCCAAGGCTCGAACCTTAGAAAATATCTCCTTCTGCGAGTTTGAATTCACCACTGACCTTCTGCTGGAAGATGGTCGGGTCTGCGGAGCTAAGGCCATAAGCCAAGGCGGAGAGTTGCAGACCGTGGTGGCTTGCGCGGTTCTGGTAGCCACCGGCGGACTCGGCCAGGTTTACCTGGAAACGACGAACCCTGCGGTTGCGACCGGCGACGGGGTGGCGATGGCATTCCGAGCGGGCGCCGAAATCAGCGACATGGAGTTTGTCCAATTCCATCCCACCGCGCTTTACGTAACCAACGCGCCGCGTTTTCTGCTATCCGAGGCCTTGCGCGGCGAAGGCGCCTACCTGCGTAACAGCGAAAAGCAGCGGTTTATGCCTAAGTATCACGAGATGGCAGAACTGGCCCCGCGAGACGTGGTTGCCCGTGCGATTGCGCACGAATTGGAACTGAGCAGCGCTCCCGACCCGGTCGTATACCTCGATCTCACCCATCTCGATGCCTCCCGGCTGCGCGAACGCTTTCCCCGCATTTACTCCACGTGCTTGCAATTCAAAGTTGATATCACTACCGATCTGGTGCCCGTTCGTCCCGCTGCGCATTACGCCATGGGTGGCGTGCGCACCGATCTTGAAGGCAAGACCAATGTGCCCGGTCTTTACGCTGCGGGAGAAGCAGCTGCGACTGGCGTCCACGGAGCAAATCGCCTGGCCAGCAATTCTCTGCTGGAAGGATTGGTGTACGGTGCCCGTGCCGGAAAAGCCATGCGCAACGAACTACGCGATACCAGTCCAGCGCCGAATGGCCCCCGTGAGACGGTGGCAGATTCCGTCGCCAAGTCTGATAATTCCGATGACCTGATCCGCCACATCCGCGGCCTGATGTGGAAGGACGTGGGAATCGTGCGCAGCGGGGCGGGTTTAGAACGCGCCATAGCTCGCCTTCTGGAGTTCGATTCGCAATGCGCCCGACCCTCGGGCAGCCGCGCCCATCAGGCCCGCAACCTTTGGCAGGTAGGATTGCTGATCGCCCGCTCCGCTCTGGCTCGTGAAGAGAGCCGAGGCGCTCATTACCGCACCGACTTCCCCGCCCATGACGATGCCCGTTTCAAGAAGCACTCGGTCGCGCGCGGTGACTCCATCTGGTTTAAGTAATTTTGAAAGACAGACTCGCTCATTGAAGGTTGGATTATGTCCAATGGCAGGGCTGTACTTGTAACCGGTGCCAGCGGTTTTATCGAACGCCATGTCTGCTCGAGGTTGCTCCGCGCCGGCCGGGCCATCGTTCGCGTGGATCACAGAAGCATTCCGTGCGACGCGGCAGGATTCGTTGCGTGCGACATTACCGACCCACAGCAGTTCGAGGAAGTTGTCCGTGCGAACCAAGTCGAGATCATTGTCCATTTGGCGGCGGTACTTCCCAGCGCATCGCAACAAGACCCTGCGGGCGCGACCAGAGTAAACATCGGGGGCACTTTGAATGTGCTGGAGGCGGCTCGAAAATGCGTCTATGCCAGCTCGATAAGTGTTTACGGCAGCGATCACGGCTCGCGAGCCGTTACCGAGAGCGATCCCGCAGCGCCCAATGATCTCTATGGAGCCGCGAAGCGCTACTCAGAAGTTCTGGGCGAAACCTACCATCGCATTTTCGGCTTCGAATTTGTAGCGTTGAGGATCGCGACGGTTGTGGGGCGGAGAGCGGAATCAACTTCGTCTCCGTGGAGGAGCGCTGTTTTCGAGACGCTGGCAGCCCGGAACGCTCAGGTCATTGGAGTTCCCTTTCGCGAGGAAGAAGCCCTTCCGCTGGTTCACGTAGACGATGTGGCAGAAATGGTCGCCCTGTTGGTGGGGCGTCCGATGCTCAAGTGGTGGTTGTACAACGCAGCCTGTGAAACCTGGACTGTCAATCAACTACAACGCGAAGTCGAAGGCTTGAACGCTCACGTTCGCGTTGTAGCAGGAGAGAAGCAAAGCCAAATCCCACAGCGTATTGACAGCCGCCGATTTTCGGAAGAATTCGCGTACTCCCCAACACCGCTGAAGGAACATTTGCAGCAAGCTCTTAAACACTCACACAAGGATGCGAAAGCCTAATGGGCTTTCCGCGCCCTGGGGGCGCAAGACCTTGGCTCGTCACGCCGTTTTGGATCCTTTGACCTACGTCCTTGCGGACATCACTCCGATCAGAGAGCGACATTGCAAATAAAGGACTTCTTGGCTTTGTTTCGTACTAGTCGTGCGACCTATTCCCCATCAACGCCACCCGGAGCGGCAACAACTCTCTCTTTGTCCGCCGCCATTCCCTTACTTATTCGTCGATTCTAGGTGGAGTGGAAATGAACCTAGCTCTCTGCGGATAAACCTTTCAGACCCGCAATGACGTTGTCCACCGTCCATCGCCGCCGCGCGGTTAACCGGGCTTTGCGCAAGGCGTACGGTATTGGGA